>NZ_JBHUWH010000083.1:0-22859 GCF_042670125.1 Kitasatospora sp. NPDC057198
GCCGGGGGCACGCTCGGGAGGTCAGCGCACGGCGGCCGCCGGGCGCTGCACGGGGCGCGGGGCCGACGCCTCGCGCCCGCAGGCGTAGGCCAGCGGGCTGACCAGCTCCACCGCGTCCGGCAGCCAGCGGTTCAGCGCGGACGGCGGCCGGGCCCACTGCGCCGAGGCGTACCCGCCGACCCGGGAGGGCGGGGCCACCACCCAGTCGCCCTCGCCGCGGGCCACCAGGTCCAGCCGCTCCGGCGACCAGCCGATCTGCCGGAGCATGTCCGGCAGCTTGTCGACCACCCCGGGCAGCACCAGGAAGTGCAGCCGCCGCCCGGTGCGCCCCGGCGAGGCCGGGACCGCCACCACCGGGCCCAGCTGCAGTCCCATCCGCTCCATCCGGGCCAGTGCCAGGCAGCCCGCCACCTCCGGCACGTCCAGCACGTCGAAGGACCGGCCGGTGGGCAGCAGGATCGACGCCTCCGGGTTCTCCGTCCACCACTTGCGGACCACCCCGGGGCCCGCGCTCGCCCTGCGCCGCCAGTCCGCGCCGAGGGGGTGCGCGCCGGGGAGCGCGCAGCGCTCCTCGCCGCACGAGCAGCGGGCCGGGCCGTCGCCGTCGAGCAGCCAGGTGCCCGGCGCGACCTCCCAGTGCCGGTCCTCGGCGTAGCGGACGGCTTCGATCAGCAGCGGCGGCAGGTTCTGTTCGGGGGCTCCCGGGGTGTTGTCCACGTGCTGCACAACTACCGTCCGTGAGTGCGGGTTACGGCCCGGCGCCGAACGCTTCGAACGGGGCGCGCGATGTCACCCGGGACGGTGATCCTGGTCGGAACCGGTCGGCCGAGCAGGGGCGGTAACGGGCGCAGTGGGGGCGCACGGAGGCATTCACCCGGGCGCGTGGGGAGTGGGTACGTCACCGTGGGTATTCCGCATGGTGTTGCACAGTCGTCGCCCTCCGGTCGGGTCCGGACGGCGTTGGGGAGGCGGAAAAATCCCATGGCCGCGAGACCACTCGTCGCACGAGAGCCGAACGAGCGTCTGCAGCAGCTGATCCAGGAGGCGGGCTGCTCCAATGCGGGCCTCGCCCGCCGGGTCAACCTCTGCGGAGCAGAACACGGACTGGACCTTCGCTACGACAAGACCTCCGTCGCCCGCTGGCTGCGCGGGCAACAACCCCGCGGGCAGGCGCCCGCGGTGATCGCCGAGGCGCTCGGCCGCAAGCTCGGCCGCGGCGTGACCGTGGACGAGATCGGCATGGCCGACGGCAAGAGCCTCAGCTCCGCCGTCGGCCTCCAGTTCGCGCCCAGCCTGGGCGCCGCGCTGGAACAGATCTGCGAGCTGTGGCGCAGCGACGTCGGCAAGCGGGACTTCCTGGCCGGCACCACCGTCGCCGCCTCCGCGCTGGTCGAACCCAGCCGGGACTGGCTGATCACCCCGCCGGACCCGGTGGTCGCCCGCACCGGCGGCACCCGGGTCGGCCTGGCCGACGTCGCGGCGATCCGGGCCACCACCCAGATGCTGGTCGACCTCGACCACCGCTTCGGCAGCGGCCACGTCCGCCCGGTCGTGGTGCACTACCTCAACAGCGTGGTCTCCGGCTTCCTCGGCGGCTCCTACCGCGACGAGACGGGCCGTCAACTCTTCGGCGCCGTCGCCCGGCTGACCGAACTGGCCGGCTACATGGCGGTCGACACCGGCCAACCCGGCCTCGCCCAGCGGTACTACATCCAGGCGCTGCGCCTCGCCCAGGCCGCCGACGACCGCGGCTACGGCGGCTACGTGCTCGCCGCCTCGATGAGCCACCTCGCCGCGACCCTCGGCAACCCCCGGGAGATCGCCCAACTCGCCCGCGCCGCCCAGGAGGGCGCCCGCAGCGTGGCCACCCCCACCGCGATGGCGATGTTCTACGCCGCCGAGGCCCGCGGCCACGCCCTGCTCGGCGACGCGTACGCCTGCGAGAACGTCGCCGCCAAGGCGCTCGCCGCGATGGAGCGCCGCAACCCCGCCGACGACCCCGACTGGATCGTCCACTTCGACGAGGCGTACCTCGCCGACGAGTTGGCGCACTGCCACCGGGACCTGCAGCAGGGCGAGCGGGCCGAGCACTACGCCCGCACCGCGCTCGAACTGCACCCCGCGCACCGGGTCCGCCGTCGCGCCGTCGACCTCGTCCTGCTGGCCACCGCCCAACTCCAGCAACGGGACCTGGAACGCGCCTGCGAGACCGGCACCGAGGCCGTCCGGCTGCTCAGCGGGCTGCGCTCCAACCGCGGCGTCGAGTACCTCGACGACTTCCGCACCCGGCTGGAGCCGTACCGGGGCCACCGCGCCGTGCGCGAGTTCCACGCCCGGATGGACGGTGAGGCGGCCTGAGATGTCCTGAGGCGGTTCTGAGGCGTCCTGGACGGTCCTGAGGCGGCCTGAGGTGTCCTGGGGCGGCCCCGGGCCGCGTTCGGACGGTTCCCGCGTCCTAGCGGACGCGGGAACGTGAAGCAATAGCACAGAACAGCGGCCCGCGTAGTCACCTGTGCCGGTGAACGGGTACCGTGGCCTCGCAGTTGTGGCCCGTCGTCAGCAAACCGGCGGTGCAACCGAGAGGCCCGGGATCCCGGT
This sequence comes from Kitasatospora sp. NPDC057198, assembly GCF_042670125.1. Lineage (NCBI taxonomy): Bacteria > Bacillati > Actinomycetota > Actinomycetes > Kitasatosporales > Streptomycetaceae > Kitasatospora > Kitasatospora sp. NPDC057198. Next base: position 2,599 of record NZ_JBHUWH010000083.1, read on the forward strand.
GCCGTGCACAGGTGAGGAATCGCGTTGAGCCAGCGCCGCTCGTACCCCAACTCCGGCGACTTCAATCTGGACGACCTGTTCCGCCCGGAGCCCGCCGCGGACGGCCAGGCCGCTCCGGCGCAGGCCGCCGGGCAGCCCCCGTACGCCCAGCCGCAGCAGCCCGCACCGCCGCAGGCCCCCGTCCCCCAGCAGCAGTCCGCGCCGCCGCTCGGCCAGAGCGGCAGCCCCGAGTACTGGGGCACGCCCCAGCAGCAGGCCGCGGCGGCCCCGCAGGCCGACGAGGGCGCCACCCAGTACCTCCCGCCCTACCCCGCCGGCGGCCCGGCCGTCGGCGGTGCCGCCCAGCCCGGCTTCCCGCAGCAGCCGCAGCCGCCCCAGCCGCCGCAGGCCGCCCCCTACGCCCAGCAGCCGACCTACGGCGGCGGCACCGGCTACGGTGCCCCGCAGCAGGGGTACGCCCCCGCGCCGGCCTACGACGGCCACCAGCCGCAGGGCGCGGACGGCGGCCGCAAGCGCAACCCCAAGGTGCTGATCGGCGCGGGCGTGGCCGGCGTCGCGGTGGTCGCGATCCTGATCGGCGTACTGGCCAGCGGCGGCGACGACAAGAAGGACAAGGGCACCGCGAAGGGCGGCACCACGGCCGGCCAGAGCGTCGCCCCCACCACCAACAGCGGCAACGCCGCGGTCAGCCCCGAGATGAAGGCCCAGGCGCAGGCCATGTCCGACCTCCTCGGCACCGCCAGCGCCAGCCGCACCTCGGTGGTCAACGCGGTGGGCGCGGTCGGCAAGTGCCAGAACCTCCCCGACTCGCAGGCCGCGCTCACCGCCGCCGCGGCCCAGCGCCAGGAGCTGCTCACCAAGCTCGGCGCCCTGAAGGTCGACCAGCTCGCCGACGGCGCGAAGCTGGTCGCCCAGCTCCAGCAGGCGTGGCAGGCGTCCGCCACCGCCGACAGCGAGTACGCCCTGTGGGCCGGCGACCTGGCGGCGGGCTGCGACCCGGCCAAGTCCAAGGACAACGATCACCTCCGCAACGGCGACTCGGCGAGCGGCACGGCCACCACGGCGAAGAAGCAGGCGGCGGAGCTGTGGGGCGTGATCGCGACGAAGACGGGGCTGCCGAACAAGAGCGCCGGAGAGCTCTGAGCAGGGCGCTGCCGCGCGCTCACGGAGGCGAAGGCAGGGGCGGCGGGGAGAACCGCTGCGCGAGCTGAGGTTGCACCACCGGGGGCGCGGGGAACTGCGCGGAGGGGGAGGTGAACGTCAGCAAGACCGCGGGATAGTGCAAGTGATCATCCTGCGTCGCGATCCGGCTGTGCGTGCTCGGTTGGCCGCGCAGTTCCCCGCGCCCCTGCCTTCGCAGCGTCTGGCGCGCAGCAGTTTTCCCCGCGTGCCTGCCTTCGCAGCGTCCGGCGCGCAGCAGTGGTTACGCCGGGGGCTTGCCGTTGGTGAGGACCCAGCGGATGTCGGTGAAGCCCTGGTGCTGGGCGACCAGGCGGCCGTTCTGGACCTGCTGGAAGGTGACGGAGGTGTTCACCAGGCGGGGGGAGTCGGCGCTGGGGAGCATGTTGGTGATGCCCCAGTTGAGGGGCGGGGTGGTGCCGGCGGTGTCGATCGGGTCGCCGCTGTCGAGGACGACCTGGAGGGCCTTCGCGGTGATCGGCTTGCTCTTGTCGATCCGTCCGGCGGCCTGGCGGAGCACCTCGTAGGCGACCCAGGTGGTCTGCACGCCGGGGTCGGCGACGTCGATGGTGGCGCCGTTGCCGTAGGTGCGGGCGGTGGCGCGCAGGTCGTCCCAGACGGGGGAGGACTCGACGGGGAACCAGCCGGTGGCGTACGCGCCGCGCAGCGGGCCGTTGTCGCCGCCGGTGGAGTCGACCACGGACTGCTGGAAGGAGCCGATGACGGAGGCGAGCTGGGTGTTCCTGGGGGCAGCGCGGCGGTACGGGTCGAGCAGGTTGGCGGTGGGTTCGGCGCCGAGCGCGGAGAGCACGCAGTTGCCGGGCTTGTCGTCGCCGATGGCCCGGCGGGCGTACGGGGAGTAGTCGTTGGACTTCTCGGGGGCCTTGACGTCGACGACCTTGACGCCGTTCGTCTTGACGGCGCCGTCGAGGGAGTTGACCAGGGCGTCGCCGGCCCGGGTGTCGGGGCGGATCAGCGCTATCTGCTTGCAGCCGGCCTCGACGAGCTGGCGTCCGCTGCCCGCGACCAGGGCGAGCAGGCCGCCGTTGACGGGGTAGGAGAGCGGGCTGCTGAACTCGGGGCCGGAGAGGCCGTAGCCGCCGATGAACGGGATGCCGGCCTGTTCGAGGATCGGCATGAAGTTGCTGCCGTACTGGCTGGCGGAGCCGACCACGGCGACGGCGCGGGCGCTGACGGCCTGGTCGGCGCAGGCGGTGGCGCCGTCGGTGGTGTCGTGCTCGTTGCAGGTGAGGATGCGGACCTTGTGGCCGGCCAGGCCGCCCTGGGCGTTGAGTTCGCGGCCGACGGCCTCGGCGAGGGCGGTCATGCCGGGGCGGTCGGCGGCTCCGGTGCCGGACGGGGCCCAGGTCATGACGGTGACGTCCTGGCCGGCGGCGTCGGCGGCGGCGGGTCCGCCGCAGGCGGAGGCGGAGAGCACGGCGGGCAGGACCGCGGCGGAGGCCGCGAGGACGGTGGCCGCGCGGCGTCGTCCACTGACGGCGGGTAGCGGGTGGGGGGTTCCGTTCCGCGTCATGGCGCTTCTTCCTCCCGGGCGGGGGTGCTGCTGCTGTGGGTCGTCCCGTGCTCCGTTGCGCAGGCTCGGCGGATCAAGGGTGGTCGTCACCGGGCACGCAGAGAGGGACGCGATGTGAACGGATCGCCAACGGGGGAGGAAAACGGAGCGTGGCCCGGCCGTGACGCGTGTAGAGACGGGCCGGGTCGGGAACGTACGATCGACTCCCGTGTCCGACAGCATGGATTCTCCGCACCGGTCTGCCCGAAACGCTTCTCGAACGGGTGCCCGCTCCAGCACGATGGGCGGCATGCCCCTGAGTGATCTGCCCTGGTGGCGCTGGCGGGCCCGGATCCGCTCGGCGCTGCACATGTTCTCCGACCCGGTGTTCCAGCGGACGGCCTGGCTGGACGGCCCCGCCGGGTACGGGGACGTCACCGACGCCGTGTACCGGCTGGTGGAGGACAGCTGGCTGGACCGCTGGTCGGCGGAGAAGTACGTGGGCTCGGTCTTCCGGGACTCCGCGGAGGCGGTCGCGGTGGACGGCGCGGTGCTGCGGGTGCTGCGGATCCTGCACCGGGTCGGCCCGGACGCCCCGGCCGCGGCGTACCTGGGCCACCCGGACTGGCCGGAGGCGGTGCGGGCGGCCCGCGAGGCGCACTGCCGGCTGGCCGTCAACGACGGCGAGGACCCGGACCTGCCGCCGCGGACGACGGCCGAACTGGGGCGACTGACCGCCCGCGGTTGAGCGGTGCGCGGGCCCGGGGAGTCTCGGGTTGCGGGCAGCGGGCCCCGGTCCGGTGCGATCTGTGCCAGGCTGGGCCGTTGTCCGCCGCCACCCGAACCGAGAAACGGTGCCCCGACATGGAAGAGACCGCCCGCTCCCAGTACGTCCTGACGCTGTCCTGCCCCGACAAGCAGGGCATCGTGCACGCGGTCTCCAGCTACCTGTTCATGACGGGTTGCAACATCATCGACAGCCAGCAGTTCGGCGACGCCGGCACCGGCCTGTTCTTCATGCGGGTGCACTTCTCCGCGGAGGAGCCGGTGACGGCGGAGAAGCTCCGGGCGAGCTTCTCGGCGATCGGCGACTCGTTCCGGATGCAGTGGCAGATCCACGCCTCCGCGGAGCGGATGCGGGTGCTGCTGATGGTCTCCAAGTTCGGCCACTGCCTGAACGACCTGCTGTTCCGCACCCGGATCGGGGCGCTGCCGGTGGAGATCGTCGGCGTGGTCTCCAACCACACCGACTTCCGCGAGCTGACCGAGTCGTACGGCATCGCCTTCCACCACCTCCCGGTGACCCGGGACACCAAGGCCGAGGCCGAGGGTCGGCTGCTGGACCTGGTCGCCGAACTGGGGGTCGACCTGGTGGTGCTGGCCCGCTACATGCAGGTGCTCTCGGACGACCTGTGCAAGGCGCTGTCCGGCCGGGTCATCAACATCCACCACTCCTTCCTGCCGAGCTTCAAGGGCGCCAAGCCGTACCACCAGGCGCACGCCCGCGGCGTGAAGCTGATCGGTGCCACCGCGCACTACGTGACCGCCGACCTGGACGAGGGCCCGATCATCGAGCAGGAGGTCGCCCGGGTCACCCACGACGTCACCCCCGAGCAGCTGGTGGCGCTCGGCCGGGACGTCGAGTGCCAGGCGCTGGCCCGCGCGGTGAAGTGGCACAGCGAGCGCCGGGTGCTGCTGAACGGCTCGCGCACCGTGGTGTTCGCCTGATCCGCCCGCACCCGGCGGGGCGCCGCCGACGGGCGCTCAGCGCCCTTTCCCGCCAACGGCGTTCGAGTGCCGGTGGACATTTGTAGGAAGGGTGGTTCGCTCGTGGCGGCCCGGCGTCCGGGCGCCGTCGGCGGTACGGTCTTGGGTACCCGCGAGGGCGGTGCCGCCGACCGGTCGTGCGAACCCCGGCAGGGTGAGCGGGACAGTATGCACCGAGCCGTCCCCCGAACGCTGGAATATGCCCGAAGCTCTTGCTGTGACCCGGTCGCGGAATCATTCTGGGGCGTATTCGTGTCGATGCCATGGGCAGTCCAGGTCGGTGACCCCCGCCTCGAGCGGCCGACCGGACCGGCGGGATCAAGCGGGCCGAATACCTAGTGCGGGTGGTGGAGCGGTGCAGGTACTCCAGGTACAGCTGGCGGTCCAGGCGGACCCGGCGGAGGTGTCACGGGCGCGGCGGTGGGTCCGGGACCGGTTGCGGGCCGGCGGGATCGACCCGGACGCCGCGGTGGCCGAGACGCTGGTGCTGGTGGTCTCCGAGCTGGTCACCAACGCGGTGGTGCACACCGGCCGCCCGGCGGTGCTCCGGCTGCTGCTGCCGGTCGACCCCGCCGCCGCACCGGCCGCGCTCCGGGTGGAGGTCGCCGACACCAGCGGCGCCGCCCCCGCGCCCCGGCACGCCGGGGCCGACGAGGACGCCACCAACGGGCGCGGCCTGGAGCTGGTCGAGCTGCTCTGCGAACGCTGGGGCTGGTACCCGGACGGTTCCGGCAAGCGGGTGTGGTGCGAGATCGGCGACCCGGCCGGAGCGCCCTGCGCGCTGGCGGCGCAGCCGGCGGCCCCGGTGGCCTCGGCCCGCTGAACCGGTGGGCGGGGGCCCGGTGATCCGGTGGGCGGAGGCCCGTTGATCCGCGGTCGTGCGCCGGTCACGCGCTGTCCACGCCTCGGAAGACCGGTCTGAATTTCGGACAACCCATTGACGTGACGTATCCGACTGATCACTCTTGGGTGCGGCGCCCGTTGCGAGGGGACGCCGAGGGAGACCGGGCGGTGCCGACATTCAGGGGGTCGTTGGCCGACCCCGTCCGGAACCTCGGCGAAATCGGGCCGCCGGGCGTCACGGCTTCAGGGCCCGGACGCCGACCGGGCGGCGGGCCGCCGTGCCGTGCTCGGGGCGCGCACGGCGGGCCGCCGCTCCGCAGCCGGAGGAACGGACTCCGCATCGTGACCCAAAATCGCTGGAAACCAGCAGTGGTCTACACCAAAACTGATGTGCGTGACCGCACCCGAACTGAAGACCGCCCCCACCCCGCAGGTCAGCACGGCGAAACCGCCCGCCATCTGGTCGGGCAACTTCCGGCTCTACTTCACCGCCCGCACCGCCGGGCTGCTCAGCGACGCGATGCTCCCCGTCGCCGTCTCGGCCGGCCTGGTGACGGCCGGCTACAAGACCTCCGAGGTCGGCTTCGCGATGGCCTTCCTGCTCGGCCCGTTCGCCGGACTGGTGCTGTTCGGCGGGGTGCTCGCCGACCGGTTCACCGCCCGACGGCTGATGATCTTCGCGGACCTGCTCAACCTCGTCACCCGGGTGCTGCTCGCGGTGCTCTTCTTCCACGGCTTCGACCAGCTCTGGCAGCTCTACCTGCTGCTCGCACTGGCCGGCACCGCCGCCGCGATGTTCCAGCCCGGCGCCGCCTCCACCGTCCCGCTGGTCTCCACCGACGTGCAGGGCGCCAACGGCGTGCTGCGGATCTCCGAGGCGCTGACCGCCCTGGCCGGGCCCTCGCTGGCCGCCGCGCTGATCACCCTCTCCACCGGCTGGGTGATGGTGCTCGCCGGCGTGATGTACGCGGTCAGCGCCTCCTGCCTGCTCGTCCTGCGGCTCGGCCCCGTCCCCGCCCCGCCGCCCGGCGACAGCCTGTGGCGCAACCTGGTGGGGGGCTGGCACGAGTTCTGGTCCCGCAGCTGGATGTGGGGCGTCATCCTGATCTGGATGGCCTTCACCGTGCTCTCCTGGGGCCCGCTCGCCCCCGTGGTGGTCGGCGACATCGCCAAGCGCGACGGCGTCGTCGTCTACGGCGTCATCAACAGCATGCTCGGCGCGGGCACCGTCATCGGCGGCGTCCTCGCCATCCGGGTCAAGCCGGTCCGCCCGCTGGCCGCCGGCGCCACCGCCCTGTTCCTGTTCGCCGTCCAGCAGTTCGCCTTCGCGGCCGGCCTGCCCTGGCCGCTGCTCGGCACCGCCCAACTGGTCTCCGGCATCGGCATCAGCTTCTGGGGCGTCATGTGGGCCACCAGCGTGCAGACCCAGGTCCCCGGCGAGGTGCTCAACCGGATCCACGCGTACGAAGTCGCCGGCTCCGTCTGCATGTTCCCGCTCGGCTCGGCCCTGGCCGGCCCGGCCGTCAACCTGCTCGGCACCACCCAGGTCTACCTGATCGGCGGCCTCGTCACCCTCGGCACCGCCACCGCGCTGCTGCTCAGCCCGCCGATCCGCAACCTGCGCAGGGTCCCCGACGGCGGGCCGGTCGCCGCCGGGCACTGAACCGGGCCGGGCCGCCGCCCGGACGGCACCCCGGATGACCGGAAATCGGGCACACGTGGCAGCCGGAGCCGTCGTGGCCGGGCGGGGCGGGCCGGGAGACTCGGGCGGGTGAAGGAACTGGAACTCGCCCCCGCCCCCGCCGCCGACCCGGCCGGCGGCCCGCCCCGCCGCGCCCCCCGCGTCCACTACGGCTGGATCGTGGTCGGCGTCTCGCTGCTGGTGCTGGTCGGCTCGGCCGGTTTCCGCTCCACGCCCAGCCTGCTGATGGACCCCCTGCACAACGAGTTCGGCTGGTCGCGCGCCACCGTCTCCAGCGCGGTCTCCGTCAACCTCGCCCTCTACGGCCTCACCGCGCCGTTCGCCGCCGCCCTGATGGACCGCTTCGGCGTCCGGCCGGTGGTGGTCTGCGCGCTGCTCACCATCTCCACCGGCGCCGGCCTCACCATCCTGATGACCAGCCCCTGGCAACTCGTCCTGTGCTGGGGCGTCCTGGTCGGCCTCGGCAGCGGCTCGATGGCCGGCGCCTTCGCCACCACCATCTCCGGACGCTGGTTCGAGGCCCGCCAGGGCCTGGTCACCGGCCTGCTCACCGCCGCCGGAGCCGCCGGGAACCTGGTCTTCATGCCGCTGCTGGCCGCCCTCGTCGAACGGCACGGCTGGCGCACCGCGGTCGTGCTGGTCTCGCTCTGCGCTACCGCGGTGGCCGTCCCCGTCCTGCTGCTGATGCGCGAACGGCCCGCCGACGTCGGGCAGTTGCCGTACGGCGCGCGCACCGCCCCGCCGCCGCCGGACACCGACGGCTCGGCCGTGGCCCGCTCGCTGCGGGTCCTGCGGCAGGCGACCGGACGGCGGGCGTTCTGGCTGCTCGCCGGGTCCTTCGCGATCTGCGGCGCCACCACCGTCGGCCTGATCGGCACCCACTTCATCCCCGCCGCCCACGACCACGGCATGCCCGTCACCACCGGCGCCTCGTTGCTCGCCCTGATCGGCCTGTTCGACGTCGCCGGGACGATCGCCAGCGGCTGGTTCACCGACCGCTTCGACCCCGTCCGGCTGCTGATCACCTACTACGCGCTGCGCGGACTCTCGCTGCTCTTCCTGCCCGCCCTCCTCGGGGGGAGCCTGCGGCCGCCGATCCTCGCCTTCGTGGTCTTCTACGGCCTCGACTGGGTCGCCACCGTCCCGCCCACCGTCGCCCTCTGCCGCCGCCACTTCGGCGCCGACGCCCCGATCGTCTTCGGCTGGGTCCTCGCCGCCCACCAGGTCGGCGCGGCCGCCGTGGCGGGGCTGGCGGGGCTGGCCCGCGACAGCTTCGGCGACTACGACGCGACCTGGTACGCGGCGGGAGCGCTGTGCGCGGTCGCGGTGGTCTGCTGCGCAGGGCTTCGCCGCCAGGGACTCGGGAAGAACGGCGAGAGCCCCCGCTAGGGGCTCGGGAAGGACGGCGAGAGCCCCCGCCAGGGGCTCGGGGAACGGCGAGCCCGTGGCTGCTGACGGTTCACTGCCGGAGCGCGCGGCTGCTTCTGGTTCCGTTCACTACACGCAGCAGCACGGACACTTCGATGGGCTCCGGCCGCCAGCAGCACGGCCCCGCCGTTCCCCGGGCCCCTGACGGGGCCCATGCGCAGCACGGACCCGCCGTTCCCCGGGCCCCTGACGGGGCCCATGCGCAGCACGGCCCCGCCGTTCCCCGGGCCCCTGGTTTTGCCCTCCGGATCGTCTGCCTAGGCTTTGGCGCATGAGTTTGCGATTCGTGCTGGACCCCGAGCTGACCCCCGCGTTGCGGGAGGAGATCACCGCGTTGTGGACGGAGGTGTCCAACGCCGGGGGCGCGGTGGGGTTCGTGCCGCCGGTGGAGGTGGCGGAGGTGCGGCCGGTCGCGGAGCGGCAGTTCGGGGCGCTCGGGCCGGACCGGCTGCTGGTGGGGTTCGAGCCGGGCGGGCGGGCCGTCGCGGTGGTGTTCTTCGAGGACATGCGGTTCGGGCTGATGGACCACTGGCGGATGCTGAAGCGGGTGATGGTGCACCCGGGCTTCCAGGGCCGGGGCTACGGGGCGCAGTTGCTGGCGGAGGCGGAGCGGGTGGCCCGGGGGTGGGGGCTGGCGGGGCTGAAGCTGACCCTGCGCGGCGGGCACGGGCTGGAGAAGTTCTACGGGCGCAGCGGGTACGTGGAGGTGGGCCGGGTGCCGGGGGCGATCCGGGTCGCCCCGGGTGACGACCGGGACGACGTGACGATGTGGCTCGACCTGCGCGCCTGAGCGGTGTGAGGTCGTGCTTCACTGGGAGGGCCTAGTACCCCCGCGCGCCCGCCGGCGCGACCCGGCAGCGAAGGACGATCCCGGTGAGCAGCAAGAACCACGCCACGCTCCGTTACACCTCGCTGCGGGCGAGCATCTTCCTGGCCTGTCTGCTGGTCGCGCTGCTGCTGGGGCACTTCAAGGTGATCCCGGTGGTGGGTTCGCTGGGCCTGCTGATCCTGTTCGCGCTGGCGGCGGTGGCGTCCTCGGCGATCAGCTACGTGGCGCTGAGCAAGCAGCGCGACGAGATGTCGGCGCAGATCGCCGAGCGGATCGAAGCCCGCAAGACCCGCGCGGTGGCGCGCGACTCGGCCGAGGACGCGGCGGACGACGCGGCCCGGGCGGCCGCGGCCCAGCAGGCGCAGGCCGGCTGACCGGCGTTGGCGGACAGCCCCTTCGGCGAGGACCGGCCCGGCGACGGCCCGCGGCGGCGTCCGACCGGGCGTGACGTGGCCCGGCTGGCGGGGGTCTCGCAGGCGACGGTCTCGCTGGTGTTCTCCGGCAGCTCCGGGCACCGGGTCTCGGAGGCGACCCGGGAGCGGATCCACGCCGCGGCCCGGGAGCTGGGCTACCGTCCGCAGGCCGCCGGCCGGCAGTTGCGGCTGGGCCGCAGCGGGATGGTGCTGCTGGCGGTGCCGAACCTGCTGGGGCCGTTCTTCGGCCGGGTGCTGACCGGGGTGCACGGGGAGGCGGCCCGGCACGGCCTGTCGGTGGTGGTCTCCAGCGGGTGGGACGCGGCGGAGCTGGCCGAGGCGGCGGCGGCCGGGCGGTTCGACGGGCTGCTGGTCTGCTCGCCGGACGACAAGCAGGTGGGCGAGCTGCCGGCGGACACCCCGGCGGTGTTCCTGGACGCCGACCCGGCGGCCCACCCGGGCCGTCCGACGGTGGAGCTGGACCTGGCGGCGGGCATGCGGGCGGCGGTCGACCACCTGGTGGGGCTGGGCCACCGGCGGATCGGCTACCTGCGCTCGGTGCACTCGGCGCACACCTTCCGGGTGCGGCAGGCGGCGTTCGCGGCGGCCTCGGCGCACCTGGAGGTGCGGGAGCTGGCGGTGGGCCTGAACGAGGGCAGCCGGGAGGCGGAGCGGGCGGCCCTGGAGCTGCTGGCCGGCCCCGGGCGGCCGGGCGCGGTGGTGTGCGACGACGACGTGGTGGCGTCCGGGCTGTACCGGGCGGCGGCGGAGCTGGGGCTGCGGATCCCGGCGGACCTCTCGGTGGTCGGCATGGACAACATCCCGGTGGCGGAGCTGCTCAGCCCGCCGCTGACCACGGTCGACCTGCCCGGCGAGGAGCTGGGCCGGGCCGGGCTGGCCCGGCTGACCGCCCTGCTGGACGGCGAACTCCCGGCCCCGGTGCCCCCGTTGGCGACCACGCTGGTGGTGCGCCGGTCCACCGCGGCGGTCTGAGCGGCGGTCCGAGCCGCCCGTCCGCCTCACTGCTCGCCGAGGACCATCCACTTCTCCGGCAGCGCCAGCGGCGCGAACCCGACCCTGGCGTACACCTCGTGCGCGTCCCGGGTGGCGAGCAGCAGGCGGCGCAGGCCGAGGGCGGCGAGTTCGTCGCGGACGGCGGCGGTCAGCGCGGTGCCCAGGCCCTTGCCGCGGGCCCCGGGGGCGATGAACACGTCGCACAGCCAGGCGAAGGTGGCCCGGTCGGTGACCACCCGGGCGTAGCCGACCTGCTCGCCGGAACTCTCCTCGTACAGGCCGAAGTTGAGCGAGTGGTCGATCGCCAGGTCCTGCTTCTCGCGCGGTCGGCCGAGGGCCCAGTAGGCGTCCTCGGCGAGCCAGCGGTGCACGGCCGCCCGGTCGAGGCGGGCGGGGTCGGTGGAGACGCAGTACCCGGTGGGCAGCTCGAAACTGGTCATGCGGCGCATCCAAGCAGGCGGGCGGGGGTGCGGGCGAGCGCTTTCCGGTCGGGGAGACTGGGGGGATGTGGCGTGAACTGATCGCAGGGATCCCGGCGGACGCGGTGCTCGGCGCCCCCGCCGGGCCGGAGGAGCTCGCGGAGGCCGAGCGGGTGCTCGGGCAGCGGCTGCCGCGCGGCCTGGCGGAGCTGCTGCGGGAGTGCGGCGGGGTCGGCGAGGACGCCTCCCTGGAGGTGGTGTGGGGCGCGGAGCGGATCGCCCGGGAGAACGCGCAGCTGCGCGCCGACCCGTCCCTCGCCCGGCTGTACATGCCGTTCGAGCCGCTGCTGTTCTTCGGCAGCGGCCCCGGCGGCGACCTGTTCGGCTGCCCGCGCACGCCCGAGCGCGAGGAGGTGTTCGTCTGGGACCACGAGACGGACAGCCGCACCCTGGTCTGCTACCGGCTGGAGGACTACCTGCGGCGGGCGCTGACCGAGGGCGGCGGCGACTGGTGGCGCGAGGGCTGAGCGGGCCGGGTCAGGCGGGGACGAGCACGGGCGCGGGCGGGCGCAGCCGGGTGCGGGTGGCGAGCAGCAGCAGGCCGCCGAGGGCGGCGCCGCCGGCGGCGCACAGGGCGACGGCGTGCAGGGAGGTGTCGACCAGGGCGCCGGAGACCGCGTAGCCGGCCGCGTTGCCGCTGGCGAACAGGGTGACCAGCCAGGCGAACGCCTCGGTGACGGTGCCGGTCGGGGCGAGCTCGGCGACCAGCACGAACGCGGCGGCCAGCAGCGGGGCCAGGCCCAGGCCGGAGACGAAGGCCAGGGCGGCCATCGGCCAGGGGCCGGGCAGGAGCAGCAGCGGCAGGTAGCAGGCGGCCATGCCGAGGGCGAGCACCCAGGTGCGGGTCGCGGTGTCGGCCCGCCAGCGGGTGGTGCCGTAGGCCAGGGCGCCGAGCAGCCCGGCCAGGGCGGCCAGCGCGAGCAGTGTCCCGGCGCCGCCGGGCAGGCCGCCGGGGTGCTGCTCGGCGTACGCGATGAACAGCACGTTCTGCGCGCCGACCGCCCAGCCGGCGCCGGCCAGGCCGAGCAGCAGCAGGACCAGCCCGGGGGAGCGCAGCGGCCCGAGCAGCCCGGCGGAGGCCGCGCGCGGCGGGGCCTGCCAGGCGCGGGCGGGCGCGGAGCCGGCCACCACCAGGGCGCCGAGCAGGCCGAGCACGGCGGCGGTCCACAGCGCGGCGGTGGGGGAGAGCGCCCCGGCGATCCCGGCGACGGCGAGCGGCCCGGCCACGTACAGCACCTGCTGGGAGGCGGAGTCGAAGGCGTACGCGGTGTCGAGCTGCTCCTCGGGGACGACGTCGGGCCACAGCGAGCGCAGGCAGGGCTCCAGCGGGGGCATGCACAGGCCGGCGACGGCGGCGCCGAGCGGGGCGGCGAGGGCGGAGCCGGGGGCGAGGGCGAGCAGGGCGTAGCCGGTGCCGGCCAGTGCGGCGGAGGCGAGCAGGACGCGGGGCTGCCCGGTGAGGTCGACGATCCGGCCGAGGACGGGCCCGCCGACGGCGGCGGCGATCGCGTACGCGGCGGTGGCCAGGCCGATCCGGCTGTAGGGGGCGCCGGCCTCGCGCAGGGCGAGCGCGACGACCAGGGCGGTCATGCCGGCCGGGAGCCGGCCGAGCAGGGTGCCGAGCAGCAGCCGGGTGACGTGCGGGGCGCGGAGCAGTGCGGCGTAGCCCATGGGCGTCCTTCCGGCGGCGTGGTGTCCCTTCAAGTTATACGTATAACCCGAAGAGCGTCAAAGCCGCTGGTCGGGCTGATGGCCCGTCAGGGGCGGGTCGTTCGGCAACGATCTCAAACAAGTACTTTGAACATCTCAAAGGTTTGTTGCTAATGTGCTGCGCATGACCACCGCAGACGCCGCGCGCCAGGCCGGGACGAGCACCCCGCTCGTGCCGCGCTGCCCGCGTCTGCCCGGTGCCGTGGACGGCCCGCGCCGCTGTCGCTCCGGCGGCTGTATGCGGGCGGCACGCCGCTCCTGACGCACCGACACCCCGAGTGTCGGCGCCGGGCCTCCCCGCCCGGCCCCCGCGTCCGCCGTGCCGCCGCCTCCGCCCCTCCCCCTCCCGCCTGCTCCACCACCCCCCCCGGAGACGCACACCCATGTCCACCGCGCCCGCGCCCACCCTGCTGGGACGCCTCCGCCGCACCCCCTTCTGGGTCCAGATCGTCGGCGGCCTCGTCCTCGGCCTGCTGCTCGGCTGGATCGCCCGGTCCGGCGACGTGTCCTGGCTGAAGACCACCCTCGACACCATCGGCAAGACCTTCGTCCAGCTGCTCAAGCTGGCCGTCCCGCCGCTGGTCTTCACCGCGATCATCGTCTCGGTCGCCAACCTGCGGAACGTCACCAACGCCGCCCGCCTCGCCGCCCGCACCCTGTTCTGGTTCCTCGCCACCTCGCTGATCGCGGTCGCCGTCGGCCTCGGCCTCGGCCTGCTCACCGACCCCGGCAAGGGCGCGAACATCTCCACCGAGGGCGTCAAGGGCGTCGCCAAGGGCGGCAGCTGGGTCGACTTCCTGACCGGCATCGTCCCGACCAACATCGCCGACGCCTTCCTGAAGGTGAACGTCCTCCAGATCGTCTTCCTCGGCGTGGTCGTCGGCGCGGCCCTGCTCAAGCTCGGCGACAAGGCCGCCCCGGTCCGCCAGCTCTCCGAGAGCGTCCTCGAACTCGTCCAGACCGCCCTGTGGTGGGTGATCCGGCTCGCCCCGCTCGGCACCCTCGGCCTGATCGGCAAGTCCGTCGCCGAGTACGGCTGGGACCTGCTCAAGCCCTTCTCCACGCTGACCGTCGACGTCTACGCCGGCTGCGCGATCGTCCTGTTCGGCGTCTACTCGCTGCTGCTGCGCTTCGTGGCCGGCCTCAACCCGCTGAACTTCTTCAAGGGCGCCTGGCCCGCGATCCAGCTCGCCTTCGTCTCCCGCTCCTCGGTCGGCACCCTGCCGGTCACCCGCCGGGTCACCGAGCGCCTCGGCGTCCCGTCCGAGTACGCCTCGTTCGCCGTCCCGTTCGGCGCGACCACCAAGATGGACGGCTGCGCCGCGATCTACCCGTCGCTCGCCGCGATCTTCGTCGCCCAGGTGTACGGCATCGACCTCGGCATCAAGGACTACCTGCTGATCGCCTTCGTCTCGGTGATCGGCTCCGCGGCCACCGCCGGCCTCACCGGCGCGATCGTGATGCTCACCCTGACCCTCTCCACCCTGGGCCTCCCGCTGGAGGGCGTCGGCCTGCTGCTGGCGATCGACCCGATCCTCGACATGATGCGCACCGCCACCAACGTGGCCGGCCAGGTCGTCGTCCCGATCCTGGTCTCCGCCCGCGAGAAGACCCTCGACCTCACCGCCTACAACAACCCCACCGGCGACCTCCTCGCCGAGGACCGGCCGGCCACCGTCCCGGCCCAGGCCGCGGCGGAGCCCGTGGCCGCCTGACCGGCCCGCCCCGCGCACGAGAAGGCCCGCACCTCGGGAGGGTGCGGGCCTTCGCACGTCGGGGTGAAGCGCCGGCACGCCGAGTACGGGGCGGCGCTGTACCTGCTGATCGACCGGCAGGACCGGGCCTGCACGCTGTTCTCCGAGCCGGGCGCGCCCGGGTGTACCAGGGCGGTCGGGCCGCTGCCCTTCGGGGAGCTGATCGAGCTGCCGGAGCCGTTCGGGGAGCCGTTCGGGCTGCCGGAGCCGTTCGGGCCGCGGTTGAACACCTCCCGGTCCTGAAGCGGGCGTCCCGGCGGCGGGCGTGGCGGGCGTGGCGGTCGGCGGGGGAAAAGCGGGCGCAACCGGGGGAATGGGGCGGTGACGGTGGTAATCGGGAATACGCGGCGATAAAGGCAGGAGGCCCGCCGGGGCGGGCCTCCTTGGGAACTGCTACTCGTACGGACCCGACGGGCCGTGAGCGATCAATTGGAGATCGCGCCTCAGACGGGGGTGACGTTCTCCGCCTGCGGGCCCTTCGGGCCCTGGGTGACGTCGAAGCTGACCGCCTGGTTCTCCTCCAGCGAGCGGAAACCGCTCGCGTTGATGGCGGAGTAGTGGACGAAGACGTCGGGGCCGCCGCCCTCCTGGGCGATGAAGCCGAAGCCCTTTTCGGCGTTGAACCACTTGACGGTTCCGGTCGCCATACCGTTCTCCTTGCGAGGGACGTTGTGGACGCCACACCTTGTGGCGCCCGGGTCCGCTGCGCTGATCGCCCCGCCTCCGGACGAGTCCGGAGTTTTTCGCACAGTGCTTCAATCAATACTCAATTGACGCCTGATACTGCTGAAAAATTACAAAAAGCCTGCGGTTACATGCTCCGCAGGCTCCAAGTACTGCAAGGGGAATCAAACTGCAACTGAGGGGAACGGTAGCACGCGGTGGCTGCCCCGACCAGGGGTGAACAACGGTGTCGGACGGTGTGTCGGACACCGGATGCGGACCGTCCCAATCAGCGGGCATACCCTGCCGGGAGAGCACCAACGGCAAGGGAGCACACGGTGAGCGGTAGCGACGGCGGACGGACGGAGAGCGCGGTCAGGCCGAGGGTCGGCCATATTCAGTTCCTCAACTGCCTGCCCCTCTACTGGGGCCTCGCGCGCACCGGGAACCTGCTCGACCTCGACCTCAGCAAGGACACCCCGGAGAAGCTCAGCGACCGGCTGGTGGCCGGCGGCCTCGACATCGGCCCGATCACCTGCGTGGAGTACCTGCGCAACGCGTCCGAACTGGTGGTGCTCCCCGACATCGCGGTCGGCAGCGACGGCCCGGTGATGTCCTGCGTGATCGTCAGCAAGCGCCCGCTGGCCGAACTGGACGGCCGGCGCGTCGCCCTCGGCTCGACCAGCCGCACCTCCGTCCGGCTGGCCCGGCTGCTGCTGGAGGAGCGCGAAGGCGTCCGCCCCGAGTACTTCTCCTGCCCGCCCGACCTGGACGCGATGCTCGCCGACGCCGACGCCGCCGTCCTGATCGGCGACCCCGCGCTGCGCGCCTCGCTGGAGCAGGCCCCCCGGCAGGGGCTGGCCGTGCACGACCTCGGCGCGATGTGGAAGGAGTGGACCGGGCTGCCGTTCGTCTTCGCCGTCTGGGCCGCCCGCCGCGAGTACGCCGAGCGGCAGCCCGCGCTGACCGCCGCCGTCCACCGGGCCTTCCTGGAGTCCCGCGACCTCTCGCTGGCCGAGGCCGGAAAGGTCGCCGAGCAGGCCGCCCGCTGGGAGGAGTTCGACGCCCCGCTGCTGGAGACCTACTTCTCCCGGGCGCTCGACTTCTCGCTCGGCGAGCGCCAACTGGCCGGCATCGCCGAGTTCGCCCGCCGGGTCGCGCACGACAGCGGCTTCGCCCCCGACGTGCCGATCCGGCTGCTGGAGACCGCGCCCGCCGTGGTCTGAGCGATTCGCCGTTCCCGGCCGGCGGTCGTCCTGGGATGATCGGACCGGCCGGGACGTCCGAACGGCCGACGAGGGGGGACGGGCATGGAACTGCTGACGGCCGACGATCCGACCACGATCGGCGACTACCGGCTGCTGCGCCGCCTCGGCGCCGGCGGCATGGGACGGGTCTACCTGGGCCGGACCGCCGGCGGGCGGACCGTCGCGGTCAAGGCGGTGCGCTCCGAACTGGCCGACGACCCCGAGTTCCGGGCCAGGTTCCGCCAGGAGGTGGCCGCCGCCCGGCGGGTCGGCGGCCGCTGGACCGCCCCCGTGCTGGACGCCGACACCGAGGGCCCCCGCCCCTGGGTCGCCACCGGCTACGTCGCCGGCCCCTCGCTCGGCGAGGCCGTCCGCACCGCCGGGCCGCTCCCCGCCCCCTCCGTGCACGCCCTCGGCGCCCGGCTCGCCGAGGCCCTGGAACAGGTGCACGCGCTCGGCCTGGTGCACCGGGACGTCAAACCGTCCAACGTGCTGCTCGCCCTCGACGGCCCCCGGCTGATCGACTTCGGCGTGACCCGCGCACTGGACGCCGCCACCACCCTCACCCACAGCGGCTACGTGGTCGGCTCGCCCGGCTTCATGTCGCCCGAGCAGGCCGCCGGCTCACCCACCGGACCGGCCGGCGACGTCTTCTCGCTCGGCGCGCTGCTGGCCTTCGCCGCCACCGGCACCGCCCCGTTCGGCGAGGGCGTCAGCGCCGCCGTCCTGCTCTACCGCGTCCTGCACGAGGAACCCGCGCTCGACGGCCTGGACGGCGAACTGCTGGACGTCGTCACCGCCTGCCTCGCCAAGGACCCGGCCCGCCGCCCCACCCCCGCCGAACTGCGCGCCCGGCTCGAACCCGCCGCCGCGAGCGCCCCCGAGGGCTGGCTGCCCGGCCCGCTGGCCGCCGCGGTCGGCCGCGCCGCCGTCGAACTCCTCGACCTGGAGGGCGACAGCGGGCCGAGCCGCGCCCTCGTCGCGGACCGGGCACCGACCGTGCTGGACGGCGGGCGGAGGAGGGAACGGCGCGGCTGGAGGCCCTGGATGACGGCCGCCACCGCCGCACTGGTGCTGGTCGGCGCGCTGTACGGCGGACTGGCCGCCACCGGCAACCTGCCCTGGACGCAGGCCGGCCCCGGGCCGAGCGCCTCGCCCCCGTCCTCGCCGGGGCAGGACGCGGCCACCGGGACGCCGAGCCCGAGTCCAAGCCCGAGTCCGAGTGCCGGCGCCAGTGCCGGTGCGAGCCCGAGCGGGGCGGGGACGCCGGTGCAGGGGGACGGGACGGCGCTGCCCGAGGCGTTCGTGGGCACCTTCAAGGGCACCATCACCACCAAGATCGTCCCGCTGGCGTCCACCTTCACCGTGACCTTCACCGCAGGCGGGGTCGGCGACCAGGTCGGGCGCACCAGCAACGCCTCGGCGATCGACAGCACCGTCTGCCGGGGCGTGCTCACCCTGCTCTCGGTGCGGGACGGCCAAGTCCTGCTCCAGGAGCGCCCCGACGGCACCGACAGCGCCTGCACCGGCGTCCCCGAGAAGCAGACGTACACCCTGAACGGCAGCGGCGGCCTGCACCTGGCGGTCTCCGGGGCCCCGCTCGGCTCCGACCCGGAAGGCGACCTGGTCAAGCAGTGAGGCGGCGCGGAACGGGCCTGCGGTGGGCCCGAAATGTGCTGGCGTAGGCTGAACCGGTCGTCCCTCCGATGAAGAAAGCAGGCCCGCCAGGTGTCCGAGCAGAACCTTTCCGCGACCCAGTTGCAGGGCGTGCTGGACCGTGCGGCCGAGGGCGGCCGGATCACCGCCGAGGAGGCGCTGGAGCTGTACCGGTCGGCGCCGCTGCACGCGCTCGGCTCGGCGGCCGACGCGGTGCGCCGGCGGCGGTACGCGGGCGTCGAGCACATCGCGACGTACATCATCGAGCGGAACATCAACTACACCAACGTCTGCGTCACGGCGTGCAAGTTCTGCGCGTTCTACGTGCCGCCGAAGAGCGAGAAGGGCTGGTCGCGCGACCTGGACGAGATCCTGCGCCGCTGCGCGGAGACCGTCGAGCTCGGCGGCACCCAGATCATGTTCCAGGGCGGCCACCACCCCGACTACGGCGTCGAGTACTACGAGAAGAACTTCGCCGCGATCAAGGCCGAGTTCCCGCAGCTGGTGATCCACTCGCTGGGCGCCTCCGAGGTCGAGCACATGGCGAAGATCTCCGGCGTCCCGGTGGAGGAGGCGATCACCCGCATCCACGCGGCCGGCCTCGACTCGTTCGCGGGCGCCGGCGCCGAACTGCTGCCGGAGCGGCCGCGCAAGGCGATCGCCCCGCTGAAGGAGTCCGGCGAGCGCTGGCTGGAGATCATGGAGACCGCGCACCGCCTCGGCGTCGAGTCCACCTCCACCATGCTGATGGGCACCGGCGAGACCAACGCCGAGCGGATCGAGCACCTGCGGATGATCCGGGACGTGCAGGACCGCACCGGCGGCTTCCGGGCGTTCATCCCCTACACCTACCAGCCGCAGAACAACCACCTGAAGGGCTCGACCCAGGCCACGGTCTTCGAGTACCTGCGGATGATCGCCATCGCCCGGCTCTTCCTCGACAACGTCGCCCACATCCAGGGCTCCTGGCTCACCACCGGCAAGGAGGCCGGCCAGCTCTCCCTGCACTACGGCGCGGACGACCTCGGCTCGGTCATGCTGGAGGAGAACGTCGTCTCGGCGGCCGGCGCCAAGCACCGCTCCAACCTGCACGAACTCATCCACCTGATCCGCACCGCCGGCCGGGTGCCCGCCCAGCGCTCCACCACCTACCAGCACCTGCGCGTCCTCGACGACCCGGCCAACGACCCGGTCGACCCGCGGGTCGCCTCGCACATCGCCTCCACCGCGATCGAAGGCGGCACCGCGCACCCCGAGTTGACCATCCTCGCGACGAACTGACGACACCGGCGTGCTGACCCTGCACCGGGCCCGGCTGCTGCACACCGGCACCGAGATGATCGAGGACGGGGCGGTGCTGGTCGACGGCGCGACCGTCGCCGCGATCGGCTCCGCCGCGGAACTCGCGGACGGGCCGGGGCGGGTGCGGGAGTGGCCCGGGGTGCTGGTGCCCGGACTGCTCAACCGGCACGCGACGTGGCTCCTGGAGACCGCCTACCACCCGGACCCCCGGGAGGAGCGCGGCGACCTTCCGCTGCTGCCCGACGGCGACCTGACGGACGAACAGCGGGGCGGCAGCGCCCGGCGCGGACTGCAACGGCTCCTCGGCCACGGCGCGACGGCCCTGGCCGGCCCGCTCGGCCGGGCCCCGGTGCGCACCGCGGTCGCCCGCTCCGGCCTGCGCCACCTCCCCGGCCCGGACACCGGCCCCGGGCCCCTCGACCCCCTCGCGGGGGGCACCCTGGGCGCCGCCCTGCACCGGCCGTTGACGGTCGGCGGGGCGGCGGACTTCGCCGTGTTCGCGGCCGAGGCGCTGGAGGAACTGGACGGGGGAGGGGCGGCCTGCCTCGCGACGGTGCTGGACGGGCGGCTGCTGTACCGGAGCAGGTGAAGGCAGGGGCTCGGGAAGAACGGCGGGAGAGCACCACCAGGGGCTCGGGGAACGGCGAGGCCGGGTCTGCTGGCGGTTCACTGCCGTGGCGCGCATCTGCTTCTGGTTCTGTCACAGACACGCAGCAGCACGGACACTTCGATGGGCTCCGGCCGTCAGCAGCACGGCCCCGC
>NZ_JBHUWH010000084.1:0-22649 GCF_042670125.1 Kitasatospora sp. NPDC057198
GCGCACCGCGAGGTGCGCCGCCCGTTCGGTCGGTCCGGCCCGGTCAGGCCGTGACGACCTCGTACTTCTCCAGCTCCCCGGCCAGCACGGTCGCCACCTTGGCGTGCAGCAGGGTGCCGTCCGCCGTGTGCTCGGTGGAGATCAGCTCGCCCTCCGCGTGGACCCGGGAGACCAGGTCGCCGCGGGTGTAGGGCACCAGGGCCCGGATCTCCACCGCGGGGCGGGGCAGCTCCCGGTCGATCAGGGCGAGCAGTTCCTCGATGCCCTGGCCGCTGCGGGCCGACACCACGATGGCGTGCGGCTCGCGGCGCAGCAGGCGCTGGAGGACCAGCGGGTCCGCCGCGTCGGCCTTGTTGATCACCACGATCTCCGGCACGTTCTGCGCGTCGACCGAGACGATCACCTCGCGGACGGCGGCGAGCTGGGTCTCCGGCTCGGGGTGCGAGCCGTCCACCACGTGCAGGATGAGGTCGGCGTCGGCGACCTCCTCCATGGTGGAGCGGAACGCCTCGACCAGGTGGTGCGGCAGGTGCCGGACGAAGCCGACGGTGTCGGCCAGGGTGTAGAGCCGGCCGCTCGGGGTCTCGGCCCGGCGGACCGTCGGGTCCAGGGTGGCGAACAGGGCGTTCTCCACCAGGACGCCGGCCCCGGTGAGCCGGTTGAGCAGCGAGGACTTGCCCGCGTTGGTGTACCCGGCGATGGCCACCGACGGGACGTGGTTGCGCCGCCGCTCCTGCCGCTTGGTGTCGCGGCCCTTCTTCATGTCGGCGATCTCCTTGCGGAGCTTCGCCATCTTCTCGCGGATCCGCCGCCGGTCGGTCTCGATCTTGGTCTCACCGGGACCGCGGGTGGCCATGCCGCCGCCCGAGGTGCCGGAGCCGCCGCCACCCATCTGCCGGGACAGCGACTGGCCCCAGCCGCGCAGGCGCGGGAGCATGTACTGCATCTGCGCGAGCGAGACCTGCGCCTTGCCCTCCCGGGACTTGGCGTGCTGGGCGAAGATGTCCAGGATCAGGGCGGTGCGGTCGACGACCTTGACCTTGACCACGTCTTCGAGGTGGATCAGCTGGCCCGGGGTCAGCTCACCGTCGCAGACCACGGTGTCGGCGCCGGAGGAGGCGACGATGTCGCGCAGCTCCCGGGCCTTGCCGGAGCCGATGTAGGTGGCCGCGTCGGGCTTGTCGCGGCGCTGGATCACGCCGTCCAGGACTTCGGAGCCGGCCGTCTCGGCGAGGGCGGCGAGCTCGGCCATCGAGTTCTCCGCCTCCTCCAGCGTGCCGTCCGTCCACACGCCGACGAGCACCACGCGCTCCAGGCGGAGCTGGCGGTACTCGACTTCGGTGACGTCCTGCAGTTCGGTGGAGAGGCCGGCGACGCGGCGGAGCGCGGCGCGCTCGGTGCGGTCGTACTGCTCTCCGTCGTAGTTGCCGAGGCCCTCGTCGATCGCCGCGAGGTCCTCGTCCATCAGGGCTTCCGCCTTGAGGTCGGCGAGCCGCTGGGCGGACTCGCTCGATCGGGTGCGGCTGTCGAACGTGGAGGTCATTTCATCCTTGGGTTGATCGGGTCGTGCTCTCGGACAACACGGCGGAGCCGCCGTGAATTCCCCACGATGGTTGCACGGCCGCCGTGCCCGAGTCATCCCTTTTACCAGCCGCCCCCTCGGCCCCGGCGGCCGCCCCCTCCTCGGGCCCGCCGGGCCGGTAGACGTCGTACACGCCGGAGACCCGCAGCATCGCCCGCATCACCGCCGGGAGCGCGGCGGCGTCGGGCAGCTCCAGGGTGTAGCTGTGCCGGACCCGCAACTGGCGGGGCGGTTCGACCTCGGCGGAGAAGATGGACACGCCCTCGCCGGAGATCGCCGCGGTCAGGTCGGCGAGCAGCCGGGGGCGGTTGAGCGCCTCGGCGTGCAGGGTGGCCCGGTAGCCCCACTGCGGGGCGCCGCCGGGCAGCCAGCGGACGGCGGCGGCGTGGCGGCCGCCGCGCAGCATCCGGGTGCCGGTGGGACAGCCCGCCCGGTGCACCGCGACGGCGCCGCCGCGCAGCACGATGCCGGTCACCTCGTCGGGCGGGACGGGCGTGCAGCAGCGGGCCAACCGGACGGCGGAGCCGGGCAGTTCGGGCACCTCGGCGGGGGCGGCGGCGGGCGGTGCGGGGGGCGCGGCGGGGGCCGGGGCGGTGCCGGCGGCGGGCTGCTCGGGCAGTTCGGCGACGGCCTGGCGGGCGGCCGGGCGGGCGGCCAGCCGGCGTTCGACGGCGAGCCGGGCGCCGGGGGTGCGGACGTACTCCAGCCACTGCGGGTCGGGGCCGCTGTCCTCGCCGTCGGGGGCGAGCAGCAGGCCGAGCATGTCGCCGTCGCGCAGCTGGGTGGAGAGCGCGGCGAGCCGGCCGTTGACCCGGGCGCCGATGCACCGGTGGCCGGTCTCCTCGCCGAGCAGGTAGGCGGCGTCCAGGCAGCTGGAGCCGGCCGGCAGGTGCAGGGTGGCGCCGTCCTCGGTGACGGCGGTGATCTCGCGGTCGTCGCGCAGGTCGGCGGTGAGCGCGGACCAGAAGGCGTCCGGGTCGGGGGTGTCCTGCTGCCAGTCGAGCAGCCGGGCCAGCCAGCCGGGGCGGGCCGGGTCGGTGCGGTCCTCGGGGTCGTCGGCGGCGCCCTGCCGGTCGGCGGCGCGCGGGTCGCCGAGGGCGACCACGCCGGTCTCGGCGACCTCGTGCATCCGCCGGGTGCGGACCAGGACCTCGATCACCTCGCCGCCGGGCAGCGCGACCGCGGTGTGCAGCGACTGGTACAGGTTGAACTTGGGGGCGGCCACGAAGTCCTTGAACTCGCCGGGCAGCGGCGTCCAGCAGGTGTGCAGCTCGCCGAGCACGGCGTAGCAGTCGGCGTTCTCCTCGACCACCACCAGCAGCCGCCCGAAGTCGGCGGGCCGCAGCCCGGCGCCGTCCGGTCCGGCCCCGCGCTTGATCATCACCCGGTGCAGCGAGACCAGGTGCCGGGGGCGGACGGTGACGGCGGAGGAGATGCCGGCCTCGGCGAGCTGGCGGCCGAGCTCGGCGGCGAACGGGGCGAGCACGCCGTCCGTCCAGCCGCCGGCCACCGCGCCGGTGTGCTCGTACTCCTCGGGGTGCAGGGTGGCGAAGACGATGTCCTCCAGCTCCGCCTTGACCACCTGGATGCCGAGCCGTTCGGCCAGCGGGATCAGCACGTCCCGGGTGACCTTGGCGATCCGCACCCGGCTGGCCGGCTTCATGTGCCGGATGGTGCGCATGTTGTGCAGCCGGTCGGCGAGCTTGACCACCATCACCCGGACGTCGTCGCCGGTGGCGACCAGCATCTTGCGGAAGGTCTCGGGCTCGGCGGCGGCCCCGAAGTCGACCTTCTCCAGTTTGGTGACGCCGTCCACCAGGTAGGCCACCTCGGGCCCGAAGTCCTCGGCGACCTGCGCCAGCGTCACCTCGGTGTCCTCGACGGTGTCGTGCAGCAGCGAGGCGACCAGCGTGGTGGTGTCCGAGCCGAGCTGGGCGAGGATCATCGTGACCGCGAGCGGGTGGGTGATGTACGGCTCGCCGCTCTTGCGGGTCTGCCCCCGGTGGCTCTCCTCGGCGAGGCGGTACGCCCTGGTCAGCAGGGGTACGTCGGCCTGCGGGTGGTGCACCCGGTGGGCCTGGACGATCGGCTCGATGGCGTCGGGGACGGGCGTCCGCCCGGTGGCGAGCAGCGCCGCCCGGCCGGCCCGGCCGAGTGCCGCGCGGCTGAACCGGCCCGCCTGCTGCTTGGACGGTGAACCCGCCAACTCGGAGCGGATGGTCATCTGCACCTCCGGCAGCAACACCGGAGCGACGGCCGACCCGGTGGTCCATGCTACCGAGCAGAGCACGTTGCGCGAGCCCCCGCTTCCCCTCTGTCACCCGGATCACCCGAACGGGCGGATTAGCCGGGGAGCGCGGTGGGAAGCGGGAACTGACGCTCCCTCGCCCTGACCTGCCGTCAGGCGAGCACGCCCTCCGCGACGATCACCGCGGGGCCGGTCATCTCGATCCGGCCGTCCGGGAACTCCTCGATCACCAGCCGCCCGCCGGGCACGTCCACCGTGTAGCGCGCCGCCTCGCCGGTGGCCGCCGGGTCGGCGCCGTCGCGCCGGATCGCCGCCACCGCGACGGCGCAGGCGCCGGTGCCGCAGGAGCGGGTCTCGCCGGAGCCGCGCTCGTGCACCCGCATCGCCACGTGCCGCTCGCCGCGGTCCACCACGAACTCCACGTTCACGCCCTGCGGGTACGCGCCCGCGGGGGCGGTGGCCGGGGCGTCGAGCAGGTGGCCCGCGTGCGCCAGGTCCTCGACGAAGGCGACGGCGTGCGGGTTGCCCATGTTGACGTTCAGCGCGGGCCAGGTCCGCCCGTCCACGGTGACGGTGATGCCGTCCGGGCCGGGGAAGGCGGCGCGCCCCATGTCCACGGTGACCTCGCCCGGGGTGCCGTCCGGGGCGTCCGCGGCGATCCGCACCCTCTTCACCCCGCCGCGGGTGGCCACCGCCAGCTCGCCCGGCTCCGCGTGCCCGGCGTGCACCAGGTACCGGGCGAACACCCGCACCCCGTTGCCGCACATCTCGGCGATCGAGCCGTCCGCGTTGCGGTAGTCCATGAACCACTCGGCCTGTCCGGCCATCCCCGCCGCGGCGGGCTCGGCCGCCGAGCGGACCACCCGCAGCACGCCGTCCGCGCCGATCCCGGCCCGCCGGTCGCACAGGGCGGCGACGTCCGCCGCCGACAGGTCGACCAGGCCGTCCGGGTCGGGGACGATCACGAAGTCGTTCTGGGTGCCGTGCCCCTTGAGGAAGGCCGTTCCGCTGGTTCCGCTGCGCTCGCTCACACCGCCGATGGTAACGGGGCGCCCGCCCCCGCCCCGGGGCGGTCAGCCGCGCAGGTGGACGACCCGCCAGACGGCGAGCGCGACGGCCGCCGCGGCCAGCAGGGTGTACAGCACGATGGCCTTCCAGCCGGCCCGCTCGGTGCTGCCCCGGCGGGGCACGCCCGGCCACTTGTAGCCGGCCCGGCGGCCGGCCATCGCGCCCCAGCCGACCGAGGCCGAGGTGATCAGCAGGCCGAGCATCCCGATCATCGCGGTGGCGCCCTCGCTGCCGAAGGCGAGCGGGAAGGCGAACATCAGCGAGCCGAACATCAGCGTCGCGGCGATCGGGAGGATCTGCCACCAGCGCAGCCGGCGGCGCGGCCGGATGTCCCGCTCGTGGACCACGCCCGGCGCGGCGGCCAGGTCGTCGATCGCGGGCAGCGCGACCGCGTACGAGGTGGTGGGGATGGCGAGCTCGGGGAGGGTCTCGGACCCGTCGGTGACGTCGCCGAGCAGCTCATCGGTTTCGGGGCCGGTACCCGTTGACACGCGGCCTCCCCTGACGGCTCGACACGAGCTCCGGGGCTCGCGGGCAGTGAGGCCGGCCCGCGTGCCGGGCCTCGGTGCTACCGATGATGGCACGTACCAACACTCCGACAGGGGGTCCCGCGGCTTGATCGGGTGATCCGATGCCAGGACGTGATCCGGTCGTGACCGCCGGTGCCATCTGCACCTGCGTCTGCCGGTGCAGACGCCGCGGGCCTGGCCGGATCGGGCCGTCGGAGAGCCGAAATGCGCCGGTCAGCCCGCCCTGCCGGGTTCTTCCGGACGGTGGATCAGTTCCAGTGCCCGGTCCAGCAGCCCGACCGGATCGGACCCCTCGGGGCGGTCCAGCCAGTGGATCCGGTCGTCCCGGCGGAACCAGGACTCCTGGCGCCGGGCGAACCGGCGGGTCGCCCGGACGGTCTCCGCCCGCGCCTCGTCCTCGGTGCACTCCCCGGCGAAGAACGCCAGCACCTGCTGGTAGCCGAGCGCCCGGCTCGCGGTCAGCCCCTCGCGCAGCCCGGCCCGCTCCAACTCCCGGACCTCCTCCAGCAGCCCGGCCTCCCACATCCGGTCCACCCGCAGCTCGATCCGCCGGTCCAGCTCCGGGCGCGGCACCCGGACGCCGATCTGCACCGCGTCGTACACCGCCCGCCGGGCCGGCAGGCTGGCCGTGAACGGGCGCCCGGTGATCTCGATGACCTCCAGCGCCCGGACCACCCGCCGCCCGTTGCTGGGCAGGATCGCCTCCGCCGCCGCCGGGTCCAGCCCGGCCAGGCGCCGGTGCAGCGCGCCGGGGCCGACCCGCTCCAGCTCCTCCTCCAGCCGGGAGCGCACCGCGGGGTCGGTGCCGGGGAACTCCATCTCGTCCACCGCCGCCCGCACGTACAGGCCGGAACCGCCGACCAGCACCGGCACCTGCCCGGCCGCCAGCTGCCGGTCCATCTCGGCCCGCGCGAGGCGCTGGTACTCGGCCACCGAGGCGGTCTCGGTCACCTCCCACACGTCCAGCAGGTGGTGCGGGACGCCGGCCCGCTCCTCGGCCGTCAGCTTGGCGGTGCCGATGTCCATGCCCCGGTACAGCTGCATCGAGTCGGTGTTCACCACCTCCCCGCCGAGCTCGCGGGCGATCGCCACCGCCAGGTCGGACTTGCCGGCCGCCGTCGCGCCGACCACCGAGACCACCCGGGGCGGGGCGTCGGAACGCGGAGAAGGGGAAGAAGAGGAACCGCTCACCTCCCCAGTCTCGCAAAACCCGGGCACCTCCCGTGTCGCGGGCTCGTTGACCGGGGAGGATCAGCTATACCCGGTACCGAAATGACCCGATTCGCGAGGAGTGCACTCCATGGGCCTGATGGACAATCTCAAGGGCAAGGCCGAGGAACTCAAGGGGAAGGCCAGTGAACTGGCCGGCAAGCACGGCGACAAGATCGACAGCATGGTGGACAAGACCGGCGAGGCGATCGACAAGGCCACCAAGCACAAGTACTCCGACAAGATCGTCAAGGGCACCTCGGCGACCAAGCACGCCCGCGACGACTTCGCCGCCAAGCCCAAGGACGACTGACCCCCGGGGTGTCCGCCGCGCTCAGCGCCAGGACGCCACCAGGTAGCCGACGCCGTACGGGGCGTCCTCGTAGCGCAGTTCACCGCTGAGCGCGGCGCCCTCCGCGGCCCCCGCGAGCACCTGCCACGGGGCGCGCCCCTCGGCCATCAGCTCGGCCGACAGCGCCGCGTCCAGCCCGGCCAGCGCGGACGCGTCCGCCCCGGCCAGCGCGCGGGCCACCGCCCGGTCGTACCCCTCGGCCCGCTCGTCCAGGTACCCGGGTGCCTTCACCGAGCGCCGGGCGCTGCCGTCACCGAGCACCAACAGGCCCACCCGGTCCGCGAGTTCGGCCAGCCCCCGGCCCAGGCCCAGCAGCCGCTCCGCCCCGGTGTCCGGCCGCACCGCGACGGCGTGCGTCGGCACCCGGACGCCCGCCTCCTCCAGCAGCCACGCCCCCACCGTCAACGCGGGCGACAGCTCCGGACCGTCCACCCTGCCCAGCGGCAGCCGCACCGCCCTCGCCACCCCGTAGCGCCGGAACGACCCCGCCCCGCCCTCGGTCCACACCCCGGCCCGCTCACCGGTCCCGACCACCACCACCAGGTCGACCCCCGCCAACTCCCCCACCGCCGCCAGGCACGCCCCCCGCAGCCCCGCCGCCTCACCGGCGGCCCCCGCCGCCACCTCCGGCACGAGCAACGGCGGACACGGGCACACGGCGGCGGCAACAAGCATGTCGATCACTCTACGCGCCCACGAAAACGCACAGACAGCGAAGCGCACAGACCGGGGCGCGGGGAACTGCGCGGGCAACCGAGCACGCACAGCAGGATCGCGACGCAGGACGACCACTTGCACTGTCCCGCGATCCTGCGGACGTTCACCTACCGCTTCGCGCAGTTCCCCGCGCCCCTGCCTGCACGCACCTGCGCTAACAGCCGCAGCCGTCCCCGCTCGGCGCGGCTTCCGTCCGCACCGGGACACCGATCGTCGGCAGCCCCAGCATCACGCCCGCCGGCTTAGCCGCCGGCGCCGCCTGCCGCTTCTCCCACGCGTCGCCCGCCCGGGTGCGCCGCACGCCCAGCGCGGGGCCCTCGGCGAGGAGGTGGTGCGGGGCGGCGTAGGTGATCTCGACGGTGACCATGTCGCCGGGCCGCACCCCGCCCTCGGGGCGCGTGCTGTGCTCTTCGTTCTCCCCTCGCAAGCTCCGGGAGAAGTGGACGAGCCGGTTGTCGGGCGCGCGCCCGGAGAGCCGGTCGGTGCGGTCGTCCTTCTTGCCCTCGCCCTCGGCGACCAGGATCTCCAGCTTGCGGCCGACCTGCTTCTTGTTCTCCTCCCAGGAGATCTCCTCCTGGAGGGCGACCAGC
Source organism: Kitasatospora sp. NPDC057198 (assembly GCF_042670125.1). NCBI lineage: Bacteria > Bacillati > Actinomycetota > Actinomycetes > Kitasatosporales > Streptomycetaceae > Kitasatospora > Kitasatospora sp. NPDC057198. Next base: position 8,297 of record NZ_JBHUWH010000084.1, read on the forward strand.
CGCTCGTAGCGCTCCTGGACGACGGCCTTCGGCACCTGGTCCGCCATCTCGGCGGCGGGCGTCCCGGGCCGCTTGGAGTACTGGAAGGTGAAGGCGTTGGCGAAGCGCGCCTCGCGGACCACGTGCATGGTCTGCTCGAAGTCCTCGTCGGTCTCGCCGGGGAAGCCGACGATGATGTCGGTGGAGATCGCGGCGTCGGGCATCGCGGCCCGGACCTTCGCGATGATGCCGAGGAAGCGTTCCTGCCGGTAGGAGCGCCGCATCGCCTTCAGCACGGTGTCGGAGCCGGACTGCAGCGGCATGTGCAGCTGGTGCATCACGTTGGGCGTCTCGGCCATCGCGGCGATCACGTCGTCGGTGAAGTCGCGCGGGTGCGGCGAGGTGAAGCGGACCCGCTCCAGGCCCTCGACCTGGCCGCAGGCGCGCAGCAGCTTGCCGAACGCCTCGCGGTCGCCGAGGTCGGAGCCGTACGCGTTGACGTTCTGCCCGAGCAGGGTGACCTCGACGACGCCCTCGGCGACCAGCGCCTCGACCTCGGCGAGCACGTCGCCGGGGCGGCGGTCCTCCTCCTTGCCGCGCAGCGCGGGGACGATGCAGAAGGTGCAGGTGTTGTTGCAGCCGACCGAGATGGCGACCCAGGCCGCGTACGCGGACTCGCGCCGGGTGGGCAGCGTGGAGGGGAAGGTCTCCAGCGATTCGAGGATCTCGACCTGGGCCTTGCGCTCGACGGCGGCGCGCTCCAGCAGGGCGGGCAGGTGGCCGATGTTGTGGGTGCCGAAGACGACGTCGACCCAGGGGGCCTTGCGGACGATGGTCTCGCGGTCCTTCTGGGCGAGGCAGCCGCCGACGGCGATCTGCATGCCGCGGTTGGCCTGCTTGGCGGGGGCGAGCCGGCCGAGGTTGCCGTACAGCTTGTTGTCGGCGTTCTCGCGGACCGCGCAGGTGTTGAAGACCACCAGGTCGGGGTCGCCGTCGCCGGCGGCCTTGGCGTAGCCGGCCTCCTCCAGCAGCCCGGACAGGCGCTCGGAGTCGTGGACGTTCATCTGGCAGCCGTACGTGACGACCTTGTAAGTTCGCAAGCTCTCCTCCATACCCACAGAGCCAAGGGTACGGGCAGCGGGGCGGCCCTCCCGCCGGGCGGTGGGGGCTGGCAGTATCCACGGCATGGCTGCTGCGAACCTCCCCTCCCGTCCGGGTGCCGCGCCGCGCCGACTGCTGCGCAGCCGACCGCTCCTGTTCTGCGCGGCGCTGCTGCTGGTGGTCGCGGGCGCGGGCGGCTGGTGGGCGTCCTCGGCGTCCTCGACGGCGGGTCCGCGCGGCCGGGTGGCGTTCGCGACGGGGGTGGTCGGCGGGGTGTACGACCGGTACGGGGTGCTGCTGCGGCAGTACCTGGGCCAGCACATGCCCGGGTTGCGGGTGCAGTTGGACAACTCGGTGGGCTCGCTGGACAACCTGGAGCGGGTGGTGGCGGGCCAGGACGACTTCGCGATCGCCACGGCGGACGCGGTAGCGACGTTCGGCAGCCCGCGCAAGCCGGAGCTGCGGGCGATCGCCCGGCTGTACGACGACTACATGCAGCTGGTGGTACCGGCCGACTCGCCGGTGCACTCGGTGGCGGACCTGCGCGGGCTGCGGGTCGGGGTGGGGCAGGCGAAGTCGGGGGTGAACCTGGTGACCCGGCGGCTGCTGGAGGCGGCGGGCCTGGACCCGGACCGGGACGTGCGGTCGGCGCAGGTCGGCGTCGTGGAGGCCGCGGACGGGCTGCAGAAGAAGGAGCTGGACGCGTTCTTCTGGTCGGGCGGCCTGCCGACGACGGCGCTGACCGACCTGTCGCAGCGTACCCCGATCCGGATCGTGCCGATGGGCGACCTGTCCGATCCGCTGCACCAGCTGGCGGGCCCGGGGATGGACGCCTACCGGGCGGCGACCATCCCGGCCGACGCCTACCCGGACGTGCAGCCGGAGCGGGTGGCGGTGCCGACGGTGGCGGTGCCGAACCTGCTGGTGACCCGGGCGGACGTGGACCCGGCGCTGGTGGAGGCGCTGACCCGGGCGGTGATCGACAGCCGGGACGCCATCGGCGGCCAGGTGCACGCCGCGCAGCTGGTGGACCTGCGCACGGCGGTGTACACCGACCCGCTGCCGCTGCACGACGGTGCCGAGCGCTACTACCTGTCCGTGAAGCCCTGACGCGTCTCCCGGTCAGGCCCCGGGCCAGCGGCGCCGCCGGGGCACCACCAGCCGGACGGTGAGGCCGTTCGGCTCGGCGGGCGCGAAGTCGAGCCCGCCGCCGCCGGCCAGCAGCAGGGTGCGGGCGATGGACAGGCCCAGCCCGGAGCCGTCGATGTTCTGGTGCCGGGAGGAGCGCCAGAACCGGTCGCCGACCCGGGCCAGCTCCTCCTCGGTGAGGCCGGGTCCGGCGTCGGTGACGGTGGCGGTGACCTCGTCCTTGCCGATGGTGAGGCCGACCCGGACGGTGCTGTCGGCCGGGGTGAACTTCAGCGCGTTGTCCAGGACGGCGTCCAGCGCGCTGCCGAAGCCGATCGGGTCGGCCCAGGCGTGCGCCATCGGCGGGCCCTCCCAGCGCAGCCGGACGCCGCGCTGTTCGGCCAGCGGCCGCCAGGCGTCGATCCGGGTGCGGACGAGTTCGGCCAGGTCGACCGGTTCGGGTTCGGGCCGGGAGCCCTCGGCGGTGGCCAGGCCGAGCAGGTCGTCCAGCACCCGGGCCAGCCGGGCGCCCTCCTCGCGGACGGCGGCGAGTTCCTCCTCGTGGCCCTCGGGCAGTTCCAGGCCGATCAGCTCGACCCGCAGCAGCAGCGCGGCGAGCGGGTTGCGCAGCTGGTGGGAGGCGTCGGCGACGAACGCCCGCTGCTGGTCGATGGCGAGCACCACGTGGTCCGCCATGTCGTTGAACGAACGGGCCAGGCGCCGCAGTTCGGGCGGCCCGCTGCTGGGGGCGACCCGGGCGCCGAGCCGTCCGGTGGCGATGTCGTGGGTGGCCCGGTCCAGGGTGCGGACCGGGCGCAGCACCCAGCCGGTGAGCCGGACGGCGAGCAGGATGGCGACGATCATGGCGAGCGCCTCGCCGCCGGCCAGCACCATCCAGCGGTGCAGGATCCGCGAGCGCAGGCCGCCGGTGGGCGATTCGGTGAGCACCACGGCGACCACGTCGCCGTCGCGGACCACCGGCAGGGCGACGGCGAGGGTGCGGTCGGGGGTCCACGGCCAGACCTGCGGCGGGTTGTGGCTGCGGCGGCCGGCCAGCGCCTCCTGGTACGCCTGCCGGCCGGGGCCGGCGGCGGGCGGCCGCCAGCCGTCGGGGGCGGCGGCGACGGCGCTGCCGTCGCGCTGGAAGACGCCGATCCGGACGCCGTACAGCTCCTGGTAGCGCTGGACCTCGCTGGTCAGGGCGTACAGCCGGCCGTTGTCGCCGGGGCCGGGCTGCGGGTCGCCCTTGACCGCGGCGGTGTTGGGGCGGCCCTGGGTGGGCAGGTCCTGGGCGAAGCGGGCGGCGTCGTCGATCCGGTCGACCACCACCTTGGACTGCTCGGAGGCGGCGATCAGGTAGGCCAGGGGCACTCCGAGCGCGGCCAGCACGCAGGCCATCAGGGCGATCAGGATGCCGAGCAGGCGGTTGCGCACGTACGGTCAGCGCTCCGCCGGGTCGTCGCCGGCGCCCGCGGGGCCGGGCCCGCCGTCGGGCTGGCCGGGCTGGCCGGGTATCAGCCGGTAGCCGACGCCGCGGACGGCCTCGACCAGTCCGGGCAGGCCGAGCTTGGTGCGCAGCGAGCCGATGTGCACCTCCAGGGTGCGGCCGTTGCCCTCCCAGCCGGAGCGCCAGACCTCGCTGAAGATCTGCTCGCGGCGGTAGACCACGCCGGGGCTCTGGGCGAGCAGCGCCAGCAGGTCGAACTCCTTGCGGGTGAGCGGGACGTCGCGGCCCTCGACGGAGACCCGGCGGCGCTCGCGGTCGATCCGGATGCCGCGGGAGGCGAGCGGTCCGGCCGGTTCGGGGCCGTTCTCCTCGGCGGGCCGGGGGGTACCGCGGCGGGCCACCGCGTGGATGCGGGCCAGCAGCTCGCCCATGTCGTAGGGCTTGACCACGTAGTCGTCGGCGCCGAGGTTGAGGCCGTGGATCCGGGAGCGGATGTCGGCGCGCGCGGTCACCATGATGACCGGGACGCCGCTGCCGGCCCGGATCCGGCTGCACACCTCGAAGCCGTCCCGGTCGGGCAGCCCGAGGTCGAGCAGCACCACCCGGTAGGGGTCGCTGCCGTCGGGGACGAGCGCGTCCAGCGCCTCGTGGCCGCTGCGGGCGTGCCGGACCTGGAAGCCGTGCCGGCCGAGCACCGCGACCAGGGCGGCGGCCACGCGGTCGTCGTCCTCGACCAGGAGCAGGCGCATCGGGTCCCCTTTCCGGCGGTGTTCGTTCGGGCGCGGTCGCGCGGCCCGGTCCCCTCGGAACCGCGGCCATCCTGGCATCCATGCCCATCCGGGGTCCTCCGGTCAACCAGGTCCCCCGGTCCGTTACCCAGCCGGTATCCGCTACCTGCCGACTACCCGGCGTAGCCGAACCGTGATCCTCAAGTTCAGCTCAGATCGGCTGACGAGGGGTCGTGTACCTGTCTAAAGTCACCCCAGTCCGGGGGCCGAGGGCTCCGCCGGCTCCGGCCCCCGGACATCAGACGGACCATCACCGGCTCTGCGGCCCCTGCGAGTTGGCCCGGGTTCGGAGGACGAGGGAGCGAGCCGCGATGACCGAGAACAGCGCCGACCCGCAGCAGGCGGGGAGCGGCCGGAGCACCCCGCTGGTGTCGCTGCGCGGGGTGAACAAGCACTTCGGCGCGCTGCACGTGCTGCAGGACATCGACCTGGAGATCGCGCAGGGCGAGGTCGTGGTGCTGATCGGCCCGTCCGGCTCCGGCAAGTCCACGCTGTGCCGCACCATCAACCGGCTGGAGACCATCGACTCCGGCACGATCGAGGTGGACGGCCGGCCGCTGCCCGCCGAGGGCCGCGAGCTGGCCCGGCTGCGCGCCCAGGTCGGCATGGTGTTCCAGTCCTTCAACCTGTTCGCGCACAAGACCGTGCTGCAGAACGTGGTGCTGGCCCAGGTGAAGGTCGGCCGGGTGCCGAAGGCCGAGGCCGAGAAGACCGCCCGCGAGCTGCTGGAGCGGGTCGGCGTGGGCGCCCAGGCGGACAAGTTCCCGGCCCAGCTGTCCGGCGGCCAGCAGCAGCGGGTGGCGATCGCCCGCGCGCTGGCGATGAACCCCAAGGTGATGCTGTTCGACGAGCCGACCTCGGCCCTCGACCCGGAGATGGTCAACGAGGTGCTGGAGGTGATGCGCTCGCTCGCCGCCAAGGGCATGACCATGGTGGTGGTGACCCACGAGATGGGCTTCGCGCGCTCGGCCGCCAACCGCGTCCTGTTCATGGCGGACGGCCGGATCGTCGAGCAGAACACCCCCGAGGCGTTCTTCACCGCGCCGCGCAGCGACCGGGCCAAGGACTTCCTTTCCAAGATCCTGCACCACTGAGCCCCACCGTGTTCTAGCGTCAGTTCGAATTTGCCCGGAGCCAGCGATGGCCCCTACCGAGGAGAAGAACGACCGCATGAAGGCCCGTCGTACCGTAGCCGCCGCCCTGTCCGTGCTCGCCCTGACGGCGGTCGCCGCCTGCGGCAAGGACGGATCGCCGAACTCCGACGCCGACAAGGGCGGTTCGGCGGCCCCGCAGCTGCCGACCTACCAGGTGAGCGCCGACGCCAAGCTGGACGCCTCGCCGACCTGGACCGAGGCCAAGAAGCGCGGCAAGCTGGTCATCGGCGCCAAGTCCGACCAGCCGTTCCTCGGCTTCGAGGACGTGCAGACCGGCAAGCGCAACGGCTTCGACATCGAGATCGCCAAGATGGTCGCCGCCGACCTCGGCTTCTCGGCCGACCAGATCGAGTTCAAGACGATCAACTCCAGCGCCCGCGAGACCTCGCTGTCCGGCGGCCAGGTCGACTACTACGTCGGCACCTACTCGATCAACGACAACCGCAAGAAGTCGATCGACTTCGCCGGCCCGTACTACATCGCCGGCCAGTCGCTGCTGGTGAACAAGGACAACTCCGAGATCACCAGCCCCGAGACCACCAAGGGCAAGTCGGTCTGCACCGCGACCGGTTCCACCTCGGTCGACAACATCAAGAAGTACGAGCCCACGGTCATCACCTTCGACACCTACTCGCTCTGCGTGGAGAAGCTGCTCACCAAGGAGGTCGACGCGGTCACCACCGACGACGCGATCCTCAAGGGCTACGCCGCGAAGAACCAGGGCAAGTTGAAGGTCGTCGGCGAGCCGTTCTCCAAGGAGCGCTACGGCATCGGCCTGAAGAAGGGCGACGCCGCGCTGCAGAAGGCGATCAACGACGCCCTCAAGAAGCACGAGGACAACGGCGACTGGAAGAAGGCGTACGACGCCACCCTGGGCCTGTCCGGCTCCGGCGCGCCGGCGATCCCCGACCTGGACCCGACCACCGCCTCCTGACGCCCGTCCCGTCCGATACCGAGAAAGGAGGGCCGCCGGCATGGGCATACCGTTCGAGGACGGCAACTTCTCGCTGTTCGCCCGCGGGTTCCTGGGGACGATCGAACTGAGCGCGCTCAGCGCCCTGTTCGCCCTGCTGCTGGGCTTCGTGCTGGCGGCCTTCCGCGTCTCGCCGGTCCCGGTGCTGCGGACCTTCGGCACCGCCTGGGTGACGATCTTCCGCAACACCCCGCTGACCCTGATGTTCTTCGCGGTGACCTTCGTGCTGCCGCGGCTGGACGTGCACATCAGCAGCTTCGCCGCGGCCGTGGCCGCGCTCAGCATCTACACCGGCAGCTTCGTCTGCGAGGTGCTGCGGGCCGGCATCAACACGGTGCCGCTGGGCCAGGCCGAGGCGGCCCGCTCGCTGGGCATGGGCTTCGGCCAGACGCTGGGCCTGGTGGTGCTGCCGCAGGCGGCCCGCTCGGTGCTGGCGCCGATGGGCTCGGTGTTCATCGCCCTGCCCCGCAACTCGGCCGTGGCCGGCGCGTTCAACGTGTTCGAGCTGTTCAGCGTCCAGAAGACCCTGACCGAGAAGGGCTACGCCATCTTCGCCATCTTCTTCTGGGTCGCCCTGGCCTACCTGGTGATCAGCTTCTCGGTCGGCGCGGTCTTCTCCGCCCTGGAGCGGCGCGCGGTGGTGGCCCGATGAGCGTGCGCTCCGCCTCCGTCCTGTACGACGTCCCCGGCCCGCGGGCCCGGCGGCGCTACCTGGTGGCCGGCGTGCTCGGCACGCTGGGCATCGCCGGGCTGCTCTGGTGGGTGGTGGCCACCCTGGCCGACCAGGGCCAGTTCGACGGCGCGCTGTGGGAGTCCTTCGAGTACAACACCGTCCAGCAGCGGATCCTGGACGGCGTGCTGGCCACCCTGAAGGCGTTCGGCCTGGCCGCGGCGGGCTCGCTGCTGCTCGGCGTGCTGCTGGCCGCCGGCCGGCTCTCCGACCACCGGCCGGTGCGCGCGGTGTCCACCGCGGTGGTCCAGTTCTTCCGGGCCATGCCGCTGGTGATCATGATCTTCGCACTGTACCAGGCGGTGTTCACCGCCGAGCCGATGTGGGGCCTGGTCGTCGGCCTGACCCTGTACAACGGCGCCGTGCAGGCCGAGATCATCCGCTCCGGCATCAACGCCGTCCCGCGCGGCCAGGGCGAGGCCGCGTACGCCCTGGGCCTGCGCAAGACCCAGGTGATGAGCCTGGTGCTCGTCCCGCAGTCGGTCCGGGCGATGCTGCCCGCGATCATCGGCCAACTGGTCGTCACGCTCAAGGACACCTCGCTCGGCTACATCATCACGTACCCGGAGCTGCTGTTCGTCGGCAAGTGGATCGCCTCCAACTCCGACGGCTACCCGTACATCCCGGTGGTCCTGGTGATCACCCCGATCTACATCGCGATGTGCCTCGCGCTCAGCGGCCTGGCCCGCTGGATCGAGTCCCGCGGCCGCCGCGGCGCGAACCGGCGCGGCGCATCCGCTGCTTGACGGACACCCAGGTGATCTGTTGCATTGCTCTTCGTGACACCACCTGGGACCTCCCACCCGGCACATGACGCACCGGCGGCCGGCGCCGCCCGCCCGAAGGCCCCGGCATGGACGCGGTGATCATCGTCGGGGCCGGGCCGGTCGGGCTCGCCCTGGCGCTGGCCCTGGCCCGCAACGAAGTCCCCAGCACCGTCCTGGACGAGGGTCCCGGCGTCAGCGCCGAGAGCCCCCGCACCGTCGTGCTCGGCGGCGACACCGCCGCCTTCCTCGGCCGGATCGGCTACGCCCGGGTCGCCTCCGACGCCGCCCGCTGGGACGCCTTCACCATCTGGCGCCGCCGCGCCGAGGTGCTGCGCCTGCCGCTGGACGCCGAACCCGTCCTGCACCTCGCCCAGCACCGCCTCCAGCGCGGCCTGCGCGACGCGGTCGCCGCGACGCCGCTGATCCACCTGCTGCCGCGGCACAAGGTGGTCGAGATCGTCCAGGACCGCGACGGGGTCGCCGTCCGCACCAACTCCGCCGGGGAGGAGACCTGGTGGCGCGGCAGCCACCTGGTCGGCTGCGACGGCGCCCGCTCGGCCGTCCGCAAACTGCTCAAGGTCCGCTTCCCCGGCCGGCCCGCCGTCGACCGGCACGCCGTCGCCACCGTCCGGGTCGACCTGCCCTTCCCCGGCGAGGCCCGGCTGCACCGCGAACCCCCGTGGCGCGGCGACCGCGAGGCGTCCGCCCGCCCGCTGCCGGACGGCCTGTGGCGGCTCGACTGGCGGCTGCCCCCCGGCCGCCCCCAGCCCACCGAACCGGTCGACCCGCACGCCACCTGGCCCGGCATCGTCACCGGCGACACCCTGCTCACCCGGGTCACCTCCGCGCTCACCGGCTGGTGCGGCGAACTCCCGCCCCACCAACTGCTCGCCGCCGCCGACCACACCTACCAGCAGCGGCTGGCCGCCCGCTTCCGCACCGGCCGCTGCTTCCTGGCCGGCGACGCCGCCCACCTGCACGGCGCCCTCGGCATGCAGAACCTCGCCGACGGCCTGCGCGACGCCGACAACCTCGCCTGGCGGCTCGCCCTCGCCTGGCACCTGCCGCCCGGCGGCGACCGCGCCGACCGCGCCCTGCTCGACGGCTACGAGGCCGAGCGCCGCGGCGCGGTGGGCGCCCGGCTGCGCGCCGTCGACCAGAGCATGCCGCTGCTGCGGCCGCTGCGCGGCTGGGCCGAGACCCGGCGCTCGCTGCTGTCCGGCTCCTTCCGCAAGCACGCCCCGCTGCTCGCCGACGGCCAGCTCGGCACCGGCCGCTTCGGCGGCGCCCCCGCCTACCCCGCCGCCCCCTCCGGCGTCGCCCCGCGCGTCCCCGAGCAGCGCGGCGCCGGCCGCGGCACCTCGCTCACCGAACAGCTCCCGGCGACCGCCCCCGGCGTCCTGGTGCCCGACCTGCCGGTGGTCACCGCCGAGGGCACCGCGGACACCCTCCGGGGCCGCCTCGGCGGCCCCTTCCTGCTGGTGCTGGTCGCCCCCGGCGCCGCCGTCTGGTCCGCCGAGCACTGGATCGGCGCCGGCCTGATGCCCCGCCTGGCCGACCTCGCCGCCGCCCTCCCCGTCCCCGCCGAGGTCCTGGTCACCGACGGCTACCCCGGCGCCACCCCGCACACCGTCCTGCTGGTCCGCCCCGACGGCCACCTCCTCGGCACCACCCCCGGCCTCCACCCCGAGACCCTGCACGCCCTCACCGCCCCGCTCACCCCCAAGCCCGGCCTGGAACAGGAGAAGACCCGGTAGGGGCGCGAGGAACTGCGCGCCCGGCCACCGCCGCACCGGCAAGACCGCGCCCCCGACAGCCGGTTGCCGCCCGGGGCGCCCCGGGCTGCGCGCCGACCGCTACCGCGCGACCTCCGTCGCCCGCGACTCCCGCACCACCGTGATCCGGATCTGCCCCGGGTAGGTCAGCTCCTCCCGGACCTGCCGGGCGACCTCCCTGGCGATCTCCTGCGCCCGCAGGTCGTCCACCGCCTCGGGCTGCACCATCACCCGGACCTCCCGCCCGGCCTGCATCGCGTAGACCTTGGTGACGCCCTCGTGCGCCCGAGCGATCTCCTCCAGCCGCTCCAGCCGGCGCACGTACGCCTCCACCGACTCCTTGCGGGCACCCGGCCGCCCGGCCGAGCACGCGTCGGCGGCCTGGGTGAGCACCGCCTCGACGGTCTTCGCCTCGATCTCCCCGTGGTGGGCCGCTATCGCGTGCACGACCTCCTCCGCCTCGCCGTGCCGCCGGGCGAACTCCGCACCGATCGCGGCGTGGCTGCCCGGCACCCGGTGGCTGAGCGCCTTGCCGATGTCGTGCAGCAGCGCGGCCCGCCGCACCGGCTCCGGGTCGACGCCGAGCTCGGCGGCCATCATCCCGGCCAGGTGCGCGGACTCCACCAGGTGCCCGAGCACGTTCTGCCCGTACGAGGTGCGGTAGCGCAACGTGCCCAGGGTGCGGACGAGTTCGGGCGACATCTCGCTGCCGGCCCCGATCCCGACGGTCAGCAGCGCGTCCTCCCCGGCCCGGACGCACAGCCGCTCGACCTCGGCCCGGCTGCGCTCGTGCGCCTCCTCGATCCGGGCGGGGTGGATCCGCCCGTCGACCAGCAGCGCCTCCAGGGTGAGCCGGGCGCTCTCCCGCCGGACGGGGTCGAAGCAGGAGAGCTGCACCAGCCCGGGGGTGTCGTCGACGATCAGGTTGACGCCGGTGACGGCCTCGAAGGCGCGGATGTTGCGGCCCTCGCGGCCGATCACCCGCCCCTTCATGTCCTCACTGGGCAGCCGCAGGGTGGTGACCACGGTGTCGGCGGTGTGCTCGGCGGCCAGCCGCTGGACGGACGCGGCGATGATCTCGCGGGCCCGGCCCTCCCCCTCGGTGACGGCCCGCCGCTCGATCTCCCGGACGGTCAGCGCGGCCTCCCGGCGGGCCTCCGACTCGGCGGCCCGGACGATCTCCTCCCGGGCCTGCGCGGCGGTCAGCCCGGCGGTGCGCTCCAGCAGCACGCGGTTCCCGACCGCCTGCTCGGCGAGTTCGCCGCGCACCCGCTCGGCTTCGGCGGCGCGGGCGGCGAGTTCGTCCTCGTGCAGGTGGAGGCGGTGCAGCTCGGCGGTCAACCGCTGCTCGCGGCGGTCGAGTTCGGCCCGGCGCTGGCGGAGCATCAGGAACCCGGCGGCCAGCACCAGCACCAGGGCGCCGATCAGCACCCCGGCCGCCAGCAGCAGGGAGGAACCCGTCTCGGTGCCCTGAGCGATGCCCATCCGGCCACACCCCGTCCTGCTCACGCTGCCGCTGAGGCGACCTCCGCGATCGTCCTGCCACTGAGTGTGAGGCTAGGCCGAGGTTACGAAACGGTCAAGATGCGATCGAGAATTGGCTCCATCGATCTGATCACCAGTCATCACATCGCACCATGCCGCGGGCTCCGCACCCGGAGCCCGCGCTCAGTCCTCCTCCGCCCCCGGCCAGTCCTCCCCCTCGGCGCCCCCGGCCCCCTCCGCCGCGTCCAGCGCCTCCCGCACCACCCGGTACGCCAGGCCCTCGGCGTAGCCGCGCCGGGCCAGCACCCCGACCAGCCGCCTGGTCCGCACCGCCCGTTCCAGGCCCGCGGTGGAGCGCAGCTTCCGCACCACCAGCGCCCGGGCGGCCTCGGTCTCGTCGTCGGCGTCCACCTGCAGCAGGGCCCGCTCGGCGGTCTCCCCGGTGACGCCCTTGGTGCGCAACTCCTGGGCCAGCGCCCGCCGGGACAGCCCGCGCACCGCGTGCCGGGACTCCACCCACGCCTCGGCGAAGGCGGCGTCGTCGATCAGGCCGACCTCCTCCAGCCGGTCCAGCACCTGCTCGGCGACCTCGTCCGGGATCTCCTTGCGGCGCAGCGCGTCGGCCAGCTGCTTGCGGGACTTGGCGGCTCCGGTGAGCAGCCGCAGGCAGACGTCCCGGGCCCGCTCCGCCGGATCGCCCTCCGGTTCGGCGGCCCGCCCGCGCCGCTTCTCCCGCTTCTCCCCCGGCTCCCGCGCCCCGTCCGGTCCGCCGGCCCGGTCCCCCCGGTCCGCCCGTTCGGCCTTCGCCCGCCGCCGCGGCCGCTCCGCCGCGGGTGCCGGCTCCGGCAGCTCCCCCAGCGCGCTGCGCCGTCGCCGCCGCCCGCCGGGCAGGTCGGAGGCCCGTACCAGCCCGGGGAGTTCGCCCACCGGGGGCTGCTCCGGCACCTGCTCCTCGGCCGCCGCCGCGAACCAGTCCGGCGGACCGTGATCGTCCCCGCTGCCGCTGCCGGATACGCCCGCACCGGGCCCGTCCTCGGACGGACCCGGTGCCGGGTGGTGGTCGTGCTGCGCTGTCAACGGATCAGCCCTTGGCGGCGGCCGCCGTCTTCTTGGCCGCGGCCTTCGCCGGGGCCGCGGCCGCCGGGATCTCCACGGCCGGAGCGGGGGCGGCGTCGCCCTCGGCCTCGACGGGCTTCGGACCGATGCCCAGCTTGCCCTTGATCTTGACCTCGATCTCGTCGGCCAGCTGCGGGTTGTCCTTCAGGAAGTTGCGGGCGTTCTCCTTGCCCTGGCCCAGCTGGTCGCCCTCGTAGGTGTACCAGGCGCCGGACTTCCGGATGAAGCCGTGCTCCACGCCCATGTCGATCAGGCCGCCCTCGCGGCTGATGCCGACGCCGTAGAGGATGTCGAACTCGGCCTGCTTGAACGGCGCGGCCACCTTGTTCTTGACGACCTTGACGCGGGTGCGGTTGCCGACCGCCTCGGTGCCGTCCTTCAGGGTCTCGATGCGCCGGATGTCGAGGCGGACCGAGGCGTAGAACTTGAGCGCGCGGCCACCGGTGGTGGTCTCCGGCGAACCGAACATCACGCCGATCTTCTCGCGCAGCTGGTTGATGAAGATCGCGGTGGTGTTCGACTGGTTCAGCGCACCGGCGATCTTCCGCAGTGCCTGGCTCATCAGACGGGCCTGGAGGCCGACGTGCGAGTCGCCCATCTCGCCCTCGATCTCGGCCCGCGGCACCAGCGCGGCCACCGAGTCGATGATCACCAGGTCGATCGCGCCGGAGCGGATCAGCATGTCGGTGATCTCCAGCGCCTGCTCGCCGGTGTCCGGCTGGCTGACCAGCAGCTTGTCGGTGTCCACCCCGAGCTTCTTGGCGTACTCGGGGTCGAGCGCGTGCTCGGCGTCGACGAAGGCGACGGTGCCGCCGGCCTTCTGCGCGTTGGCGGCCAGGTGCAGGGTCAGAGTGGTCTTGCCGGAGGACTCCGGGCCGTAGATCTCGATCACGCGGCCGCGCGGGATGCCGCCCACGCCGAGCGCCACGTCGAGGGCGGTGGACCCGGTGGAGATCACCTCGATCTGCTCGTTCGCCTTCTCGCCGAGGCGCATCACCGAGCCCTTGCCGAACTGTCGCTCGATCTGGGCGAGTGCGGCCTCCAGGGCCTTCTCGCGGTCCGTTCCTGCCATGGCTTCCACCCTCGGGTTCTGTCCTGTGCGCTTCATCGTCATCGACGCTAGCGCGTCCCACCGACAATCGGCCCCGGACGGGCTCGGCCTGTGGAAAACTCCGCGCCGAAGAGTACAAAGAACATGCGTTCGATTCTAGTCTCGCACCTCGACCACCCCGCCCCGGCCCCGCCGCGCCGGACCCGCCGCCCGGAACGAGCCGGGCCGGAGCGAGCCAGGACCGGAGCGAATCGAGCCCGGAACGGAGCGGGGCCCGGCCCCACGGCCGGAAAGCCGTGGCACCGGGCCCCTCCCCCGCCGCGCCGCTACTTGAGCATCTCCTCGCCCGCGTTCGGCACCTCGGCGCCGCTCTTGTCGAAGAACCGCCAGGAGGTGACCCGCTTCCCGACCTGCTCCGGCACCACGATCCGCCGGTAGGGCGAGTCCCCGACCGTGACCAGCTGCGGTTCGACGACGCTGCCGTCGGTCCAGGTCACCTCGACCTTGGCGATGTCCGGCCCGAACGCCATCACGGCGAGCGTCACCGGCAGCGGTCCGGGCCGGGAGTCCTTGGACCGGGGGCCCATCAGGCCGCCGCTGAACGTGTCCCCCATCCACGGCTCGAGGTGCCCGGGGGTCGGGTAGCCGCCCTGCTCGTCGTACTTCTGCCGGACGCCGTCCAGCGTCGCGTAGGTGTTGACGACGTCCTCCTTCGGCGTCCAGTACTGCTGGACGTACGCCTCGGTGGGCTTCTCCAGCGAGGGGTCGACGGCGTGCCGCTCCTGCCAGACCGCCACCGCCTGCTCGTACGCGCGCTCCTGCGGGGCGGCCGGCCAGAGCGCCTCCCAGAGCTTCCACT
>NZ_JBHUWH010000085.1:0-22609 GCF_042670125.1 Kitasatospora sp. NPDC057198
AAACTCGTCCCGCCTCCGATCCGGCGTAGGTACCGGAGGTGCGCGCCGGTCAGTCCTGGCGGGCCATCTCCTCGGCGATCGCGGCGGCGAAGGCGTCGATGTCCTGCTCGGTGGTGTCGAAGGCGGCCATCCAGCGGACCTCGCCGGTGTGCTCGTCCCAGAAGTAGAAGCGGTAGCGCTTCTGGAGGCGCTCGCTGACCTCGCGCGGGAGGAGGGCGAAGACGGCGTTGGCCTGGACGGGGCGGACGACCGTGACGCCGGGGACGTCGCGGACGGCGGCCTCCAGGCGGCGGGCCATCGCGTTGGAGTGGCCGGCGTTGCGGAGCCAGAGGTCTCCGGTGAGCAGGGCCTCGAACTGGACGGAGACGAAGCGCATCTTCGAGGCGAGCTGCATCGACATCTTGCGCAGGTACTTGAGGTTGCGGACCTTGTCGGGGTCGAGGACGACCACGACCTCGCCGAGCAGCAGGCCGTTCTTGGTGCCGCCGAAGGATAGGACGTCGACCCCGGCGTCGGTGGTGAACTCCCGGAACGGGACGCCGAGGGAGGCGGCGGCGTTGGCCAGCCGGGAGCCGTCCATGTGGACGAGCATGCCGCGTTCGTGGGCGTGCTCGCAGATCGCCCGGACCTCGTCGACCGTGTAGAGGGTGCCGAGTTCGGTGGACTGGGTGATCGAGACGGCGAGCGGCTGGGCGCGGTGCTCGTCGCCCCAGCCCCACGCCTGCTGGTCGATCAGGGCGGGGGTGAGCTTGCCGTCGGGGGTGGGGACGGTGTGGATCTTGATGCCGGCGAGCTTCTCGGGGGCGCCGCCCTCGTCGACGTTGATGTGGGCGCTCTCGGCGGCGACGACCGCGCCCCAGCGCGGGAGCAGGGCCTGGAGGGCGACGACGTTGGCGCCGGTGCCGTTGAAGACGGGGTACGCCTCGGCGCGGTCGCCGAAGTGGCGGCGGAAGACGGTCTGCAGGTGTTCGGTGTAGGCGTCCTCGCCGTAGGCGACCTGGTGGCCGTCGTTGGCGAGGGCGATCGCGGCGAGCACCTCGGGGTGGATGCCGGCGTAGTTGTCGCTGGCGAAGCCGCGGACGGCGGGGTCGTGGTGCCGTACCGCGTCGGTCGGGCCGGGGGCGGGGGCGGCGGGGGTCATCGGGCTGTCAGCCACAGGTGCTGTCCGTTCAGTTCTGCTGCGGGGCGCTCCCAGAGGGAGGCCAGGGTGGCGGCCAGGTCGGCGGTGTCGGTGAAGCCGGGGAACTTGGCGTCCGGCTTCTCGGCCCGCATCTCGGGACTGAGCAGGGCCTTGATGACCAGGATGACGGCGGCGGCGGTGGGATCGCCGTCGGGGGCGGTGGTCTCCTTGCGGAAGGAGTCGGCCATCGCGAGGGTCCAGGCTTCGGTGGCGGCCTTGGCCGCGGCGTACGCGGCGCCGCCCGCGGTGGGCTTGTGCGCGGCGGCGGCGGAGACCATGGCGTAGCGGCCCGCGGGGCTGCGCAGCAGGGCGGGCTGGAAGGCCAGCGAGGTGTGCTGGAGGGTGCGGACGACGGTGTCGTGCAGGAAGTCCCAGTCGTCGATGCGGGAGTCGAAGAAGGTCTTGCTGCCACGCCAGCCGCCGACGAGGTGGAGCAGTCCGTCGACGTGGCCGTGTTCGGCTTCCAGGTGGTCGGCCCAGTCGTGCACCTCCTGCGGGTCGAGCAGGTCGATGACCTGGCCGTGGACCCGGGCGCCGGGGACGGCGTCGCGGACGGTCGCGAGGGCGGCGTCCAGGCGGTGCTGGTCGATGTCGGCGCCGATGACGGTGGCGCCGTCGGCGGCGAGGCGGCGCAGGGCGGCCCGGCCGGCCGGGCCGCTGGCTCCGGCGACGGCGATCACCTTGCCGTCGAGGGGGCCGGCTGCGGGGCGGGGGGTGCTCACGCGGCGACCTCCTGGGTGCTGGTGCCGGTGATGCCCTTGGTGCCGGCGATGACGCGGCCGAGCTTCTTGGCGAGTGCTTCGTAGAACATGCTGAGCGGGAACTCGTCGGGGTGGACGGCGTCGCACAGCGCCTTGCGCAGGGCCTTGTCGTCGGCGAGGTCGAGCGGGAGCGCCTCGGGGCCCTTGGCCCAGGTGGAGGCGGGGTGCGGGGTGAGGTACCGGGAGACCAGCTGGTAGGCGGCGATCCAGTGGGCGGTCTTGGGGCGGTCGATGCCGTCGCGGTAGAGGGTCTCGATCTCGGCGCAGAGCTGGTTGGTGGTGTCGGCGACCCGGGTCCAGTCGATGGTGAGCCGGTTGTCGCGCCAGCGCAGGGCGTCGTGCTTGTGCAGGTAGGCGAAGAGCAGCTGGCCGCCGAGGCCGTCGTAGTTGCGGACGCGGTCGCCGCTGACCGGGAAGCGGAACAGGCGGTCGAAGAGGATGGCGTACTGGACGTCGCGGCCCTGGGGGTGGCCCTCGGCCTCCAGGCGGACCGACTCCTTGAAGGTGTTGAGGTCGCAGCGGAGCTCTTCGAGGCCGTACATCCAGAACGGGCTGCGCTGTTTGATCATGAAGGGGTCGAACGGCAGGTCGCCGTGGCTGTGGGTGCGGTCGTGGACGAGGTCCCACAGGACGAAGGTCTGCTGGGTGCGGTCCTGGTCGTCGAGCAGTCCGGCGGCGTCGGCGGGGATGTCGAGGCCGAGCTGGCGGACGGCGCTGGTGGTGACGGCGCGGAAGCGGGCGGCTTCGCGGTCGCAGAAGATGCCGCCCCAGGTGAAACGTTCCGGCGCTTCGCGGACGGCCACGGTCTCGGGGAAGAGCACGGCGGAGTTGGTGTCGTAGCCGGCGGTGAAGTCCTCGAAGGCGATGCCGAGGTAGCCGGGGTTGTCGAAGCGGGTGCGCTCCAGTTCGGCGATCCACTCGGGCCAGACGACCTTCAGCAGGACGGCTTCCAGGTTGCGGTCCGGGTTGCCGTTCTGGGTGTACATCGGGAAGACGACCAGGTGGCCGGTGCCGTCGACGCGGTGCTCGTTCGGGCGGAAGGCCAGCAGCGAGTCGAGGAAGTCGGGCTCGCGGTAGCCGGTGTCGGCCCACTTGCGCAGGTCGGCGCGGACGGCGGCCAGGTAGTCGGCGTCGTGCGGGAAGAGGGGGGCGAGTTCGGCCACGGCCTCCTGCACGGCGGCGACCAGCGGGTCGACGGCGCTGCGCGGCACGGCGGCGAGGTCGATCGAACCGTCCTTGGACTGCAGCGGCCGGAGCGCCTCGACGGCGGCCTTGAGGCGCGGCCAGGCGGGGTGGCCGGCCGGGCCCGCGGACCGGTCGGCGGCCGGTTCCGCTTCCGTGGTGCGGGCTTCCGTGGCGTGGGCGTCGCCCGCGAGCGCGAGCGTCGGCGAAAGATTCTGCATCACAGGCTCACTTCGACAGGAGTTATTTCGACAGGACCACGTTAAATGCGAAAGGTTCTCCGGCTCAAGGCCACCCGGACGGTAGATGCTCCAGTTCGTAGTACCACCCTCCGTCGTTCCCGCCACCGTGGATGAAACGGACAGATCCGGCGTCGGCGGGAGCGGGCGGCCGGTCTGTCCCGACCATCCCCCGGGGCCCGGGGGCCCGCCACCGGGGCGCCCACGGTGCGCGCCCGACCGGTCACGCCTCGGTGCGCCCCCGTTCACGCCCTGCTGCGCCCGGACGGGGTCGGTGATCGTGGGAGGAGCGGCCGGTCCGGCGGGTCCGGTGCCGAGGGCACGGAGGGGGACGCGATGCACGGTCCGGCGCTGGTGAGCTGGCTGCTGGCGGCGCTGGCCGCGGGCAGCGGCGGCTACTGCGGGTGGCGGGTGCGCCGCTGGAACACCGACCGGAGCACCGACCCGGCCTGCGGCGGGCACCACCGGGCGCGCCGCGAGTCGGACGTGCTGGAGGCCGCGATGGGCCTGGGCATGGCCGGGATGGCGCTGCTGCCCGGGGTGTTCTGGGGCTGGCCGTACGCGCTGCTGGCGGTGGTGCTGCTGGTGCGCGCGCTGGCCGGGCGCGGGGTCGGGCTGCGGGCGCACCGGCTGCACCACGGGATCGGCGCGCTGGCGATGGCGTACATGGCGCTGGCGATGGCGGGCGGGGGCGGCGCGCCGGGCGGGCACGCCGGGCACCACGGGCAGCCGGGCGGGCTGCCCGTCCTGACGGGGGTGCTGCTGGTGTACTTCGGGGCGTACGCGCTGTGGGAGGGCAGCCGGGTGCTGGCGGTGGGCGGTCCGACGGCGGGCGGCCCGGCGGTGGTGGCGCCGCTGCCGCGGGCCTGCCGGGCGGCGATGGGGATCGGGATGTTCGCGATGCTGCTGTCGATGTGAACGCGGTCGCGGCCCTCGTACGGGCACGCGGTCGGCGGGGGCCCGCGGGAGCTGACGGGGCGTCGGGGGCGGTGTCCGGGCGTGGTCTTGGTCACTGGACCCACCCGGGCGTTCCGCGCGGACGTGTGGCGGCATAGGTTGGGAGAGGCGCACCGCCGCGCCCTCGCCCCCTCCTCCGGGGAGACCTTGCCATGACGGCACTGCTGAGCCTGCTGCTGCTCGGACTGCTGCTCGCCACCGTGGCGCCGAGCCGCCTGGCCCGGGCCCGCTGGCCGGAGCGCGAACCGGTGCTGGCCCTGCTGGTGTGGCAGATGCTGGTGGTCGCGGTGCTGCTGTGCTGCCTGTTGAGCCTGCTGCTGGCGAGCGCGGCCGCGCTGCCCGCCTGGCGGGACGTGGTGTTCGCGGGCGCCCCGGCCGGGGTGGAGGACGCGTACGAGCTGGTCGGCCTGGAGGGCTGGGGGCGGCTGTCGGCGGCGGTGCTGGCGGCGGGCGGGGTGTGGACGGCGGTGTCGCTGGCCCGGGAGGTCCGTTCGGCGCGGGCGGAGCGCGGTCACCGGCACGCCCAACTGGTAAGTCGGGCGCCGGAGTTGCCGAGTTCGCTGCTGCCCCGCCGGCGCCGGGTGCGGGAGCCGCTGGTGGTGCTGGAGAACGTCCGGCCGCAGGCGTGGTCGCTGCCGGGGCCGCGGGCCCGGCTGGTGGTGACCACGGGGGCGCTGCAGCAGCTGTCGGACCGCGAGCTGGCGGCGGTGCTGAGCCACGAGCGCGGCCACGTCCGGGCCAGGCACCACTGGCTGGCGCAGTGCGCGCAGGCGCTGGCCACCGGCTTCCCCGGAGTAGGGGTGTTCTCCGCGTTCCGCGACCAGGTGACGGTGCTGGTGGAGCTGGCGGCGGACGACCGGGCGGCACGGCGGCACGGCCGGGTGACCACGGCGCTGGCGCTGGCGGAGCTGAACAGCTCGGTGTTCGCCTCCTGCCCGCCGGCCCAGCTGGCGCAGTCCCCCGCGCGGGTGGACCGGCTGCTGCTGGGCGAGCCCCGGCTGCCGGTGCCGGCCCGGCTCGGGTGGACGCTGACGGCGCTGGCGGCCCCGCTGGGCGCGGCGCTGCTGGCGGCGGCGCCGGGGCTGTCGGCGCTGCTCTGAGCCCGGCTGGGCGGGGCGGTCGACGGCCGCTCGGCCGCCGGCGCGGCTCCGGCCCCGGCGCCGATCCGGGCTTCCGGGCTTCCGGGCTTCGGCGCCGCTCCCCCGCTTCCCGTTCTGCGCGCAGCCGCTCCTCCGCCCAGCCCTCCCCCGCCCAGTCCTCAGCCGCTCAGCCCTCAGCCGCTCAGCCCTCGGGGCCGAGCGTCTCCGCGAGGATCCGCCGGTGCACGGGGCGGGCCCTGGCGTAGCGCTCGCGGCCCTCCTCGGTGAGCGCGATGTAGATGCCGCGCCGGTCGTCGAGGCAGTGCGTGCGCTGGAGCAGGCCGGCCTTCTCCATCCGGGCGACCAGCCGGGAGAACGCGCTCTGGCTGAGGTGGACGGTGCCGGCCAGGGTCTGGGCGCGCTCGCCGCCGCCGGGCTTCGCCAGCTCGAACTCCCGCAGCCGCTCCAGTAGTTCGAACTCGCTGACGCCGAGCCCGAACGCCTCGCCCAGCTCGCGGTCGATGGCGCAGGACGTGGCCGCGTGGCGGGCCAGCAGGGCGCGCCACTGCTCGCTGAGCGCCGTCTCCGCGGCGGGATCACGGTCTGGGTCGAAGTCGGTCACGCCGCCACCGTAGCACATGCAGACACATCTGTTGCACCCACATTAAATGTGTTTGCATCCCATGCGTGTGCATGTAGCGTTCTGTGCCATGACCGACACGACCGTGATCCGCACCCCCGTGGTCGACGCCCCCGCGGCCGACACCCCTGCGGCCGACGCCCCCGGGGCCGTCGCCCGCCCGGCCGGCTCCCCCGTGGCCGCCTCGCACTGGAGCCCCCGCCTGTGGGGCGCCCTGGTGGTGCTCTGCGCCGCGATGTTCCTCGACGCGCTGGACGTGTCGATGGTCGGCGTCGCCCTGCCCTCCATCGGCGCCGACCTGCACCTGTCCGACTCCGCCCTGCAGTGGGTGGTCAGCGGCTACGTCCTCGGCTACGGCGGGCTGCTGCTGCTCGGCGGCCGCGCGGCCGACCTGCTCGGCCGCCGCCGGGTGTTCCTGGTCGCCCTGGCCGTGTTCGCCGGCGCCTCGCTGCTGGGCGGGCTGGTGGACAGCGGGCCGCTGCTGATCGGCGCCCGCTTCCTGAAGGGCGTCAGCGCCGCGTTCACCGCCCCGGCCGGCCTCTCCATCATCACGACGACGTTCCCGGAGGGCCCGGCGCGCAACCGGGCGCTCTCCATATACACCACCTGCTCGGCCGCCGGTTTCTCGCTCGGCCTGGTGATCAGCGGGCTGCTGACGTCGGCGGGCTGGCGGCTGACGTTCCTGATGCCTGTCCCGGTCGCCCTGGTCGCGCTGCTCGCCGGCGTCAAGCTGCTGCCCCGCCGCGGCGACGAGCACCGCGCCTCCGGCGGGTACGACGTGGCGGGCGCGGTCACCGGCACCGCGGCGGTGCTGCTGCTGGTGTTCACGGTGACGGAGGCCCAGGGCGCGGGCTGGCTCTCGCTGCGCACGGTCGCCTCGCTGCTGCTGGTGGCGGCGCTGGCCGCGGCCTTCCTGCTGATCGAGACCCGCACCGCCCACCCGCTGGTCCGGCTCGGCATCTTCCGCGACGCGGGCGTCCGCCGGGCGAACCTGACGGCGCTGACGCTGATGGGCAGTTACGCGGGCTTCCAGTTCGTGGCCACGCTGTACCTGCAGCGGCTGCTCGGCTGGTCGGCGCTGGAGACGGCGCTCGGGCTGCTGCCCGGCGGCGCGGTGGTGGCGTTCTCGGCGGGCGCCGTCGGCCGCCTGCTGGACAGGTTCGGCGCGGCCCGGGTGCTGCCGGTCGGCGTGGCCTCGATGGCGCTCGGGTACGCGCTGTTCCTCCGGCTGGACGAGCACAGCGGCTTCCTCGGCCTGGTGCTGCCGAGCATGCTGCTGATCGGCGCCGGTTTCGCGCTGGCCTTCCCCTCGATCAACGTGGCGGCGACCTCCGGGGTGGCGGACGACGAGCAGGGTCTGGCCTCGGGCCTGGTGAACACCGCGCTCCAGGTCGGTGGCGCGATCGTGCTGGCCGTCACCACGGCGGTGCTCACCGCGGGCAGCGCCGGCGGCACCGGCGCGCACGCCCAACTGGCGGGCTACCGGCCCGCACTGCTGCTGGTGACGGGCACCACCGCGCTCGGCCTGCTGATCGCGCTGACCGGCGCGCTCCGCTCCGGCCGCCCGGCACCGGCGACGGCCGAGACGGCAACGGCCGAGACGGAGACGGCCCGGACGGCGACGGCGGCAGCCCAGACCGTGACGGCCCGGACGGAGACGGCGGAGGAGGTGCGGGCGGTGCGCTGAGGAACACCCGGGCGGTCGACCCCTCGCCGCCCGAAGCGCCCCGGCGCTGCGCCCGGAAGCCCGGCTCCACCAAACCCCCGTGTTGGTGGAGCCGGCACGCGCCGTCCGCACCGACCCGGACGGGCGGTGCGGACTTCGGAGCAGACACCATGGCAGTTCGGCGGGCCACGGTCAATCGGAGCAGCAGCGCCGAGACCGAACTGCCGCCTGCGACAAGGAAGTTGGGAGCACTCCCCCGCACCTTCCACGCCCCCGCGCACTCCACGAGCACCCCGCGCGCGCCGACACGCGCCGCCCCCGCGCCGCCCCGCGCGCCGGAAGCACCCCGCCCCGCACGCCGGAAGCGCTCCGCGGCACCCGCCGGGCTACTGCTCCTTGAGGATCGACAGCAGCAGGTCGAGCGTCTGCTGCGGGGTGAGGCTGTCCACGCACAGCCGCTCCATCACCTGGAGGTACTCGTCGACGTCGTCGCGCTTGTCCAGGTAGAGGGCGCTGGTGAGCTGCTCCACGTAGACCACGTCGGGGAGGTCCTGCTCGGGGAAGCGCAGCACCGAGAAGGCGCCGCTCTCACCGGCGTGCGCGCCGAACCGGAACGGCATCACCTGGAGCACCACGCTGGGGAGTTGGGCCAGTTCCAGCAGGTGTTCCAGCTGGGCCCGCATCACCTCGGGGCCGCCGACCGGGCGGCGCAGCGCGGCTTCGTCGATGACGGCCCAGAGCTTGGGGCCGCGGCCCTCGGTGAGGAGCTTCTGGCGGCGGGTGCGCAGGGCGACCCGGCGGTCGACCTCCTCCTCGGCGAGGACGGGCCGGTTCTGCGCGAAGATCGCTCGGGCGTACTCCTCGCACTGGAGCAGCCCGGGGACGAACTGCACCTCGTAGGTGCGGATCAGCGCGGCGGCCTCCTCCAGTCCGATGTAGGTCTGGAACCAGTTGGGCAGCACGTCGTTGTAACTGTGCCACCAACCGGACTTGTTGGCCTCGCGGACGAGGGCGAGCAGGGCCTCGCGGTCGGGGCCGGCGGCGAGTCCGTAGAGGCTGAGCAGGTCGGCGACGTCCCGCTCCTTGAAGGAGACCCGGCCGAGTTCCATCCGGCTGATCTTGGACTCGGAGGCCCGGATCGCGTAGCCGGCGTCCTCGCGGGAGATGGCGCAGCCCTCGCGGAGCCGGCGGAGCTGGGAGCCGAGGAGGATGCGGCGCACCATCGAGCCCCCGCCGGGCTGAACTGTGGTCATCGGACCAAACCTCCACTTGGACGGACCAGTTGCACAGTCTGCCATCAGTCGGGCGCACTGAGTGCCGGTAGTGGTGCAGCGGGCTACCGCTTCGGCCACTTCGGGGTCCATCTTGCACGTGCATCCGGAGCATGCATATGCCAATCGCACGACTGCACGTGAATCGACTCTTGCATCTGCCGTGAGCGCAGAGGACCATGGTGCACGTGCACTTGCACGCCCTGGCAATCCCGCGGGCTCCGCGTCGACCCCATGCGCGAACCCGCACACCCTCCCGGCAACGCCCGCGCGTCGCTGGGTACTTGTGTGTGCGGACCGGTCGACCCGGCGGCCCGGCGGCCGAGCGAGTCGGAGGTGACCGGCATGACCCCGGTGGGTCCCGCCGTGTCCGCCCCCTTATGGGAGGAGCTCTTCATGAGCACCGGTACGGTCCTGGCGACCGACCCTCATGTGGTCAGCTGCACTCTCGCTCCCCGCTTCGAAGCGGTGCGCACCGCAAGGGAGTTCACCCGGCGGACGCTGGACGGCTGGGGCCTGGAGGAGATCTTCGACGACGTCGCGCTGGTGGCGTCCGAGCTGGTGACCAACGCGCTGCGGCACGCGCTCGGCCAGAGCGAGCCGTCCCGGGTCCCGGCCCAGAGCAGCCCGCAGGCGGCCGCCGAGGCGCTGCCGATCCGGATCAGCCTGGTGCACCGCTCCCCGCAGGTGGTCTGCGCGGTCAGTGACCCGTCCAGTACGGGCCCGGTCGCGCGGGAGGCGGACTTCGTGGCGGAGTCCGGCCGCGGCCTGCACCTGGTGGACTCCTTCTCCCGCTCCTGGGGCTGGCACCCGCTGGCCGGCGCCGGGAAGGTGGTCTGGGCGCTGTTCGACGCGCACACGGCCGCGCCGGGCCCGGAGCAGCTGCCGAACCCCGGCCGTCACCGCCGCTCCGCCTGAACCGCTCCGTCCGCCCCGCCCCGCCCGTCACCGCCATCGCCCCCACCGGCAACGAGACCGAAAACCGACACCGGAACCGGCCTCCCGGCGCACCGAATCCTGTGCCGGGAGGCCGAACTGGCGGAGGATCAGTCAGCCGGCCGCCGCCCGGGAAAAGCGGAGGCCGTCGCGGATGGATCCCACGACGGCCCGGGTGGACGGGAGTTGAAGCCCAGTCAGGGATTGCCCCCGAGGTGGTCGAACTCCCCGTCCTTCACCCCGAGCAGCATCGCGGTGATCTCGTCCCGGGTGTAGACCAGCGCCGGGCCCTCGGGGAAACGCGAGTTGCGCACCGCCACGTCGCCGCCGGGCAGCGCGGCGAACTCCACGCAGTTGCCCTTCGAATTGCTGTGACGGCTCTTCTGCCAGACCACCCCGTCCAGGTCAGTCGCCGCCATGCCGTTGTACGCCTCACGCATTGTCTTCTCCCCAAAGCCTGGCGAATGCCTCACTTGACGTGATGATAACCCCCCTGCACGTGCATCAGCATGGGAAATTTCCCGTGCAAAGGAACGTGCCGATGCCGTCACCAAGCCTTCACAGCCGCGTAATTGACGGGTCGTAAGCGGACACAGCCGGGCGAAACGCCAGTCACTCCATGACCGTCCGCACACGGCAGTCAGCGCGTTGTCGATCTTCACCCCCTACAACGCGGTTCACAGGCAGTCACGATTCACACTGTGATCACTGTCACTTCCCGACCGAAAGCCGCCCACTGTCGGCATCCGACTGCAACGCGCGCGGGGACATGTCCTACGATCTGGCGCATGAGCACCGCAGCCATCCCGGGCGCGCCACTGCCCGTCCGTACGCCAGGCTCCCGTGCGCGGGGGCGCCACCGCCGTCCCGAGCGCCCCGAGATCATGGCCGGTTCGCCTGCCCTGGTGCTGGCGGTCCCAACCGCCGCCGGGCCGGAGAGCCGTCCGGTCGTCGAGGAGCTGCTGTCCCTCGTCCGCACCGAGCAGTCGGGCATCGAGGTGACGGCGGCCTACCTGGGCGGCGAGGACGCGCCGACGGTGGCCGAACTGCTGGCCGCGGCCGCCGAGGCGGGGCAGCCCGCGCCGGTGGTCGTCCCGCTGGTGCCCGGACCGCACGACTTCCTGCCCGAACTGCACAAGCTGGCCGCCGAGACCGGCGCCCAGGTGCTGGACCCGCTGGGCCCGCACCCGCTGCTGGCCGAGGCCGTGCACGTGCGGCTGTCCGAGGCCGGGCTGGCCCGAGCCGACCGGGCCCGGCTGTTCGCCATCGCCACCGCCGCCGACGGCGTGGTGCTGACCACGGTCGGCGGCGAGGAGGCCGCCGCCTCGGCGGGCATCACCGGCGTCCTGCTGGCCTCCCGGCTGGCGGTGCCCGTGGTCCCGGCCGCGCTGGACGTGCCGGGCTCGGTCGCCGCGGCCGTGGCGCACCTGCGGGCCACCGGCTCCGAGCGCCCCGCGCTGGCCCCGCTGGTGATCGGCCCGGAGGCCGACCCCGAGCTGCTGGCCACCGCCGCCGAGGAGACCGGCTGCGCCAGCGCCGCCCCGATCGGCGCGTACCCGACGGTGGGCCAGCTGATCGCCTCCGCCTACCTGGCGGCGCTCCCCGAGCCCACCCAGGAGCAGCTGGAGGCCGCCGAGGCGGCCGCCGAGCAGCAGCGCACCTCCCCGGGGGCGCACGCGGCGCGCTGACGCCTACCGAGGACCGCGACGGGCAGGGGCAGCGAATCGGCGCGCCCCCGCCCGTCGCGCTTTCCCGGCCCGACCTGTCCGACCCGCACGACCCGTCCGACTGCTCGATCCGTCCGTCCCCCGACGACCCACCGGACCCGCCCAGCCGGAACGCCCAGCCGGAACGCCCGGCCCGCGGCACCCCGAACCCTCGGCCCGCCGAACCCGCGGCCCGCCGCGCCCCGGGCGCTCAACCGGCCGTGACCCGCCCGGTCTTCGGTGCGCTGTCGGTGAAGGCGAGCGCGGGCAGCGCGACCGCCCGCGGCGGGGCGGGCGCCTCGGCGGGGGCGGTGGCCGCGTTCCACCCGGCGTTCCCCCCGCCGCCGGCCAGGCCCTGTCCTCCCTCGCCCTTGGTGAGCGCGACGGTCTGCCCCTGCCCGGCCGGGCGGAACAGGATCTCCTTGGGCTCGGGCGCCTCCGGGTCGAGCCACAGCTCGCTGCCCCGGGGGCCGCCGAACTCGCAGTCCAGCACGGCGATGTCGTCCGGTTCGCCGTCCCCGGTGGCCCGGAACGCCACCCCGGCCTTGCGGTAGCCGGTCAGCCGGCTGCGGCTGAGGGTGACCGCCTCGCCCTCGAGCTGGTGCTTGAGGGTGGAGACCGCGTAGTCGGACTGCCCGGCGGCGTCGATCAGCAGCCCGTCGAAGACGGTGCCCTTGTCGCGGCCGAGCGCGTGCACGGCGATGCCGCCGGCCGCGTTGCCGTACAGCACCGAGGCGGTGTAGTCGAAGTCGTTCAGGTAGGCACCGTGCTCGATGCCCCAGCCGCCGTTGTGGTAGGCCGCGTACTGGGTGACGGTGTGGTGGTGCTCGGCGTTGAGCCAGACGAAGACGCCGTTCTCCAGGTTGTTGTGCGCCAGGCAGCGTTCGAAGGTCCAGACGCCCTCGCTGGTCTCCGGCCACTCGTAGCCGGAGGCGCCGGCGGCGCCCTGGACGCCGACGGCCACGCAGTCCCGGGCCGAGGAGCCCGTCCCGGCGCCGAGGCTGAAGCCGGTGAGCCGGTAGCCGCGCGGGTTGGGCTCGTAGACGGTGCGGGAGGCGACGCAGCCTTCGTAGGCGATGTCGTCGGAGGGGCCCTGCGGGGTGCGGGTGTCGATCGGGCCGTCCCACCAGTACGCGTCCTCCCAGGTGTCGTGGGAGACGCAGCCGCGGAAGGTGATGCCGTGGCTGGCGTGCGGCACGAAGGCGTGGCTGCCGGTGTCGCGGACGACCACGCCCTCGACCACGGTGCCGCGCGAGGTGTCCAGCAGCATGTGGAAGTGCAGCCCGTACCGGCCGAGCACCGGTTCGGTGACGGGCTTCCCGTTCCAGCTGTCCTTGCCGTCCGTCCGCGGCCCGAGCCAGCGCAGCGCGGCGTGCCGGACGTCGGCCGGGCGGCTGGAGGTGAGGTGGACGTGCGCCCGGCCCTTCTCGGTGCCCTCGACGCGGACGTTGCGGCTGAGGTTGAGCACCTCGGCGCCGAAGACCGCCCCGCCGCCGATCGCCACCCGCGGGTGGGCGTTCTTCAGCGGGGCGGTGAGCGTGACGGTGGCGCCGTCCACCCGCTCGACCGTGACCAGGTCGTACGAGGTGGAGAAGTCGTCGGTGTCGGGCGGCGCGGTGGGGGTGACGGCCAGTTCGTCGCCGGGCTGCCAGCCGGTCGGGGCGGCGGCCAGCCGGATCGTGCTGTCGCCGGGCCCCAGCGCGGTGGCGGCGCGCGCCCAGGCGGTGCGGGGGGCGCCGTCCAGCCGCAGGTAGCCCTGGCCGGTGACCCACAGGCCGGTGTCGGTGTCGACGACGGTCATGCCGCCGCCGGCGAAGCGGCGCTCGTCGACCTCCGGGAAGCGCAGGGTGTGGGTGTGCGCGCCGTCGGGGGCGAGCGCCAGGGTGCCGCGCACCTCGACGTTGCCGGCGCTGGCCAGGGTCAGCGACCGGTCGGCGGCGAACACCAGCGAGCCGGTCTTCTCCACCAGCAGCGAGCCGACCTCCGCGTCGGCGTCCAGCACCACCTTGTCGGTGATCCGCACCGCACTGCCGGCGCCGGGCACCTTGCCGCCCCAGCCCGCGGCGTCCGACCACTTGCGGCCGCTCTGGTCGACCGGCGGGGGCGGCGCGCTCGGCTGCGGGCTCCCGGACGCGGGCGGCGGGGCGCCGGTGCCGTGCCGGTGGCCCGCCGGGGCCGGGCTGCCGCCGCCGCCCGGTGCGGGCCGCGCGGCGGGCTCGTCGGCCCCGGCCAGGGACTGCCGCAGGGTCACTCCCCCGCCGAGCGCCGCCACCGTCCCGACCGCCAGCCAGGTCAGCACCCTGCGCCGCCCGACCAGCGGCCGCCGGTGCCGGTGCCGGACGGGCGGGGTCTGCTCGCCCTCGCGCTGCTGTTCCACCTCGGCCGCCCTTCCGGGGCCCGGGGCCCCGAGTCGTCGGGGGCAGCATAAACGCGGCCGGCGCCGGTGCACGGCATCTTCCGGTCCCGGTAAGCATCTTGGCGTAGCGCTCCGGACGCGCGTTCGACCATCGCTCGGAAGGCCACGGGGCAAGCCTGCAGCAGGAGTTGACCCATCGTCAATTGTCCTTGCCAGTAAGGGTCTTATGACGGCACTGCGGCTTTTCCGCCATTCGAGGCGGCGATCGTGCGTAAACGGTCGGTTCGTCGTCCATTCTTGTCCCGATTGGTCTCCCGGCCCAAGTCACGGGATGGTCAAGGCAATTCGCGAACGCTGGTGGAGAAGGCCGCGTTCTCCCTACCTTGGGCCATCGCTATCGCACTGGAAAGGCCGCCACGCCCTCTGGTGTCCGGGACCCGGTGCGGTGAAAACCATTCACTGGGGAGATAACGGTGGGGGCTTTGCCCAGACGCTCCGCACTCCGGCGACGGCTGTTCGGCCGACCGCGCGGAGTGGGACTGCTGACACTACTGGCCGTACTGACCACGCTCCTGGTGGCGCCGCCCGCGGGCGCGTTCGCCGCGAAGGACATCCCGAAGGTCTGGGTGCCGCCGAACACGCCCGTGCAGGAGACCGCCTCGGTCTCCGGCCACGACGACGACGTGACGGCGGTGCCGGCCGATCCCGTGCCTGCCCGGGGCGCGGCCGCGACACCCCGGGCACCGAAGTCCGGCTCGGCGACCGTCTCGGTCGGCCGGGTCTCGGCGGAGCAGTCGGCCGCCCGGGCGGCCAGCGGCGGCGCGGCACCCTCGGCGGGCGGCACGGCCCGCGTCCAGGCCGGTGACCTGCCGGTCTTCCTGACCGACCGGGCCCCGGCCACCCGGGCCGCCACCGCCGCACCGAACCCGGCCACGGCCACGGCCGCACCGAGCTCCGCCACCGCCGCACCGAACGGCGGCCGGGCCGAGGACGGCAGCCGGGCCGAGGACCGCAGCCGGGCCGAGGGCGCGCAGGACGCCGCCGGGGCGCCGTCCGTACAGGTCGACGTCCTGGACCGGGCCCGCTCCGGGGCCGCCGGGCGCAGCGGCCCGGTGATCGCGCTGTCCGGTGCGGGCGGCTCGGCCCGGCCCGGACACCTGCTGAGCGTCTCGCTCGGCCTCAAGGACCTGATCGGCGACGGCACCTGGTCCGACCGGGCCCGGCTGGTCCGGCTGCCCGAGTGCGCGCTGACCACCCCGGAGCTGCCGGAGTGCCGTACCAGCACCCTGGTGACCTCCGAACTGGACGCGGTCAGCGGCACGCTGACCGCGGACCTGGAGCTGCCGGCGCTCTCCGACGCGGGGACGAAGGCGGCGAAGGCCGCGGCCGGAACGGACGGCCCGGTCGCCGCGCTCTCCTCCGGCACCGTGGTGTTGGCGGCGGAGGCGTCGTCGTCGGGCTCGCTGGGCTCGTTCGCGGCGACGCCGATCAGCCCGTCCGCGACCTGGAGCGCGGGCACCAACGCGGGCAACTTCACCTACTCGTACACCGTGGACGTGCCGAGCCCGGTGGCCGGCGCGGCACCGAACCTGGTGCTGCAGTACGACTCCTCCTCGGTGGACGGGAAGACCTCGGCGACCAACGCGCAGCCGTCCTGGATCGGCGAGGGCTGGGACTGGTCGCCCGGGTCGATCTCCCGCTCGTACAAGCCGTGCGCCAAGTCCGGCATCGACATGTCGGGCGACGAGTGCTGGGCCGGGCAGGCGCTCCAGCTCAACCTGGCCGGGCACTCGGGCACCGTGGTCAGGGACGACCACAGCGGCGAGCTGCGCCTGCAGGGCGACGACGGCACGAGGATCACGCCGCTGACCGGGCTGGACAACGGGGCCTGGAACGGCGAGGGCTTCAAGGTCACCACCACCGACGGCACCCAGTACTGGTTCGGTGCCGACCACCTGCCCGGCGGCGACGGCACCGACCCGGCCGCTGACTCGGTCAACACCGTGCCCGTCTACCACCCGCACGCCGGAGACCCCTGTTACAGCAGTGCCAAGGGCGCGGCGTCCTGGTGCCAGATGGGCTGGCAGTGGAACCTCGACCACGCGGTCGACCTGCACGGCAACCTGGTGACGTACCGCTACGCCAAGGAGTCCAACTACTACAGCCGGGGCGGCGGTCAGAACAACGGCGTCGGCACGCTGACCCCCTACGACCGCAACTCGTACGTGACCGAGATCGGCTACGGCGTGCGGCTGGCCGACCGGATCGCCTCGAAGGGCGCGGGCGACCCGGCCGAGAAGATCGTCTTCACGGTGCGGGAGCGCTGCTGGGCCGACGACGCGTCCTGCGCGCCCTCCCAGATGACCGCTGCCCACCAGGCGAACTGGCCGGACACCCCGCTGGACCAGCTCTGCGCCTCCTCCGGGCCGTGCACCAACTACGGCCCGTCGTTCTGGACCTCCCGGATGCTCCGGAAGATCGCCACGATAGTGTACACCGGCGGCGCGGCCCGCACCGTGGACACCTGGGAGCTGACCCAGAGCCCGGCCGACCCGGGTGACGGCACTCCGAAGCTGGCCTGGCTGAGCTCGATCAAGCGGACCGGCAGCAACGGGCAGGCCGACCTGCCGGTGCCCGCGGTGACCTTCGCCCAGCAGTCCTACCCGAACCGGGTGGACGGCATGGTCCCGCCGGCTCCCCGGTTCAACCACCCGCGGATGAAGGAGATCCGCACCGAGACCGGCGGCCGGATCACCGTCACCTACAAGGACGCCGACTGCTCCCGCGACGCCGGGCGGATCCCGTCCTCGGCGCAGGGCAACACCCTGGCCTGCATGCCGGTGAAGTGGGTGCCGCCGAACTCGGCGCCCGACACCAAGCCGTACGACGACTGGTTCCTGAAGTACCTGGTGTCCTCGATCAGCGAGGAGTCGATGGTCACCTCGCCGAGCACGGCGAAGATCACCGAGTACTCCTACGGCGGCGGCGCGGCCTGGCACCACAACGACTCCGAGTTCGCCGACGACGACACCCGCACCTGGGACAACTTCCGCGGCTACCAGAGCGTCACCACCACCACCGGCTCCGGCGCCGACGGCCCGAAGACCAAGAACGTCACGACCTTCCTGCGCGGCATGGGCGGGCAGGTCACCGACACCTGGGGCGAGACGGTCACCGACGCCGACGAACTGGCCGGATTCGTCCGGGAGACCCAGAACTTCGAGTCGGCCGCGCCGGACGCCAAGGTGATCGGCGGCACCCTGACCAGCCCGTGGATCTCCGCCGCGACCGCCACCCACACCCCGCCGGGCGGCCTGCCCGCGCTGACCGCCAAGTACGTCAACACCGCGAAGGTGAAGGAGCGTTCGTGGCTCTCGAACGACTCCTGGCGGGTCACCGAGCGCGACGCCACCTACGACCCCGACCACGCCGGGCGCGTGCTGACCACCGACGTCCTGGGCGACACCTCGCTGCCCGGTCTGCCGCAGCGCCAGTGCACCGCCGTCAGCTACGCGACCGGCGGCGACCCGGTGATGGTCGAGAACCCGTACCGGGTGCTCACCCTCAAGGGCGGCTGCGACCAGCGGCCGAACGCCGCCAACACCGTCTCCGACGCGATCACCGTGTACGACGGCAAGGACGTCGGTGTGCTCGGCGACAGGGCCGACCAGACCGAGACCCGGGTCCTGGAGTCCTACGGCCCGAACGACACCCCCGTCTACCGGACGACCGCCCGCGCCCGCTACGACGCGTACGGCCGCCAGACCGCCACCACCGACCCCAACCGCACCGACGGCGCCCACCCGGACGGCGCGACCACCACGACCGCGTACAGCCCGGCGAGCGGGGCCCTGCCGACCGCCGTCGAGGTCACCAACCCGCTCGGCTGGAAGTCCACCACCACCCTGGACCCCGGGCGCAGCCTGCCCACCAAGGCGGTCGACGAGAACGGCCGCACCACCTACGAGGCGTACGACGCGCTCGGCCGCCTGACCTCGGTCTGGCAGCCCGGCCGCGCCCCGGACGCCGCCGGCACCGCCAAGAACCCGAACCGGACGTTCTCCTACGCGCTCAACGGCGTCAACGGCCCGTCCACCGTCACCAGCCGCAGCCTGCGCAACGACGGCGTCACCTACGCCACCAGCATCGAGATCCACGACGGCCTGGGCCGGGTCCGGCAGGCGCAGTCCGTGCCGGTGGCCAACTCGCTGGGCCGGCTGATCTCCGAGTCGGCCTTCGACTCGCACGGCTGGCAGGTGAAGTCCACCCCGGCGTACTACAACAAGGACTCCGGCCCGACCACCGCCGTCTACCTCCCGCAGGACTCCGAGGTCCCGGCGCAGACCTGGACCGAGTACGACGGCCTCGGCCGGCCCACCGCCAGCGCGTTCGTCGCCTACGCCCAGGAGCAGTGGCGCACCCGCACCGTCTACGTCGGCGCCGACCGGGTCGACGGCATCCCCGTCCCGGGCGGCCACGCCAGCACCGCGATCACCGACGCGGCCGGCCAGGTGGTCGAGTCCCGGCAGTACCACGGCGACACCCCGACCGGGGACTACGACGCCACCACGTACGGGTACGACGTCCTGGGCCACCAGACCTGGATCAAGGACTCGGCGAACCCGCCGCACCAGTGGACGTACCGGTACGACCTGCTCGGCCAGCTCACCGGCAGCACCTCCCCGGACTCCGGTGCCGCGTCCAGCACGTACGACAGGGCCGGGCACATCGCCACCGTCACCGACGCCCACGGCACCTCCTCGTTCACCTACGACCTGCTGGGGCGGCAGACCGCCCGCTACGACGGCGACCGCACCGACGACGCGTCGAAGCGGACCGCCGCCTGGACCTACGACTCCCAGGTCCTCGGCAAGCCCGACAGTTCGACCGCGTACGTCGACAACCCCGACGGCAAGGGCGGCAGACTCGCCTACACCAAGGCGGTCACCGGCTACGACCTCGGCTACCGGCCCACCGGCAGTTCGGTCACCATCCCGTCGGTCACCGGTGAGGAGAAGCTCGCCAAGACCTACACCTGGTCCCAGGCGTACGCGGGCGCGCTCGGTCTGACCGACACCACCACCATGCCCGAGGTGGGCGACCTGCCCGCCGAGACGGTCGGTTACTCCTACGACAACGACGGCAACCTGAAGACCTCCAGCGGCACGGACTACTACCTCCAGGCCGTGAGGTACGACTACTTCGGCCAGCCCTACCAGAGCACCGTCGGCCCGGCCGGGAAGCAGGTCGTCTCCACCCAGAACTACGACCCCTCCACCCGGCGGGTGGTCAACTCCACGCTGGACAAGCAGACCTCGACCACCACCCACGTCGACTTCACCGACTACACCTACGACAAGACCGGTGCGATCACCTCGGTGCGCACTGTGCAGGACGGACTCGCCGCCGACCTGCAGTGCTACACCTACGACTACCTGGGCCGGCTCTCCGCGGCCTGGACCGACAAGGGCACCACGACCACCAGCGGCACCGGCGCGAACACCGTCCAGGGCATCGGCGGCTGCACCGACGCCACCGAGCCGACCGCGCTCACCGCCTCGGCGAGGATCGGCGGCCCGGCCCCGTACTGGCAGTCCTACTCCTACGACCTGACCGGCAACCGGACCGGCACGGTCCAGCACGACCCCGCCGGCGCGGTGGTCCGGGACAAGACGGTCACCCAGACCTTCGGGCCCGCCGCCAACACCCCGTCCACCGACCCGGCCACCGGCGGCGGCACCGGCGGACCGCACGCGCTGCTCACCTCCACCACGAGCGTGAACGGCACCCCGTCCACCGCCACGTACACGTACGACGCGCTGGGCAACACCACGTCGATCACGGACACCTCCGGCACCAAGACGCTGACCTGGAACACCCAGGGCAGGCTCGCCAAGGTCCACGACACCGGCGCCTCCGGGGACACCGGTTACGTCTACGACGCGGACGGCAGCCAGCTGGTCCGGCGCTCCCCCGGCAAGGTCACCGTCAACCTGGGCAGCGACGAGGTCACCCTCGACACCGCCACCAAGCAACTGACCGACACCCGCTACTACCCCGCCCCCGGCGGCCTGACCATCGCCCGCACCACCTCGGCCTCCGGCAGCCGGCTCGCCTACCAGGCGGCCGATCCGCACGGCACCGCCGGCGTGCAGTTCGACGCGGGCACCCTGGCCACGGTGCGGCGCCCCACCGACCCGTTCGGCAACGCCCGCGGCACCCAGCCCGGCACCGGCGCCTGGGCGGGCGACAAGGGCTTCGTCGGCGGCACCGTCGAGGGCACCGGGTTCACCAACCTCGGCGCCCGCCAGTACGACCCGAAGACCG
The DNA here is from genome assembly GCF_042670125.1 of Kitasatospora sp. NPDC057198. Classification (NCBI taxonomy): domain Bacteria; kingdom Bacillati; phylum Actinomycetota; class Actinomycetes; order Kitasatosporales; family Streptomycetaceae; genus Kitasatospora; species Kitasatospora sp. NPDC057198. Next base: position 20,301 of record NZ_JBHUWH010000085.1, read on the forward strand.
GACGCTTCCTGTCGGTCGACCCGCTGTTCGTCGCGACCAACCCGCAGTCGTGGAACAGCTACGCCTACTCCGGCAACGACCCGGTCAACAGCTCCGACGCGGACGGCACCTGCCAGGTTCTGGACGACGGCTACTGCCACGGCACCCCGTACATCTACATCCCGCCGAGCTCCAGCTCCGGTGACAGCGGAGGGACGGGCACCTCCGGCGCCGACAACTCGAAGACGCAGGCCACCAACCAGGCCCTGCAGAAAAAAACCGAGGCCGACGCGGCCCTCGTCAAGGCGAAGAAGCAGCGCGAGGAGCTGATCAGCAAGATCGTCGACGTGGTCGCCGACCTGATCGGCTTCAACGACGCCCGCGCCTGCTTCACCGAGGGCGACGTGATGGGCTGCATCAACACCGCCCTGAACTTCGTCCCGTGGACCAAGGTCTTCAAGGCCGTCAAGGTCGGCATCAAGGCGTTCAAGCTCTGGCGCGAGGGCGAGAAGGCGTACACCGCCGTCCGCGGCGCCGAACGCATCGCCAGGGAGGCCGACGAGGCCCTGGCCGTCGCCCGCAAGACCGAGAAGGAGGCGGCCGACGCCGAAGCGGCGGCCACCAAGGCGGACGCCGGACCGACACCGGAGGCCAAGGCCGACGCCCCGAGCAGCAAACCCGCCGGGGAGGAGTCGCACGCCGGCGCCGGTGACGAGGGCGGCGGACGGCCCGGGGGCTGCAACAGCTTCCCCGCCGGCACCCTGGTCCTGATGGCCGACGGCAGCACCAGGGCCATCGAAGAGGTCCGGGACGGAGACACCGTCACGGCCACCGACCCGCAGACCGGCGAGACCGGCCCGGAGCAGGTCACCACCACCGTCACCACCCCCGACGACAAGGAGTTCACCGACCTCGTCCTGGCCCCGGACGCCGACCGCCCGGACCGGACCGCCGTCCTCACCTCCACCACCCACCACCCGTACTGGAGCGAGACCCGCCGCCAGTGGGTGGACGCCGGGGACCTGGCCCCGGGCGAGCACCTGCGCGGCCCGGACGGCGCACTGCTCACGGTCGGCTCGGTGCGCTCGTACCTGGACGGCGTGGTCACCCACAACCTGACGGTCGACCAGGTGCACACGTACTACGTGCTGGTCGGGACGGCTCCGGTCCTGGTCCACAACTGCCCGACCGCCGAGGACCCGCCGTACCCGAAGTTCAGCGCGTACCAGCGGATCGTCAAGAAGATGGGGCCCGAGCCGAACGCCACCATCGCGGACCTGAAGCTGCGGAAGATCAGGGACAAGAACGAGAGCGCCGAGAGCCTGCGGAAGCAGAATCGGGCCACCCGGCTCGCCAGGCGCCCCAAGCGGCTGTTGAACTCCGTGTTCGCTCCCTGGAACGGTGTCTACATGAAGATCACCAGGGACGGCGTGGAGTTCGACGAGGGCAACCACCGGGCCTGGAAGCTGATCCAGCTCGCGGAAACAGGGAGACTGCCCTGGGACACGCCGGTGTACGTCTGGCGGATCGACACCACCAAACCACCGGTGACGCCGTGGTGACGACGCGACGGCAGGACCCCGCGCCCGAGGAACGCGACCGGTACGTGCGGATCCGGGCGCAGCAGCAAGGCTTCACCGAGGTCCGGTCGCTCGCCAGGCGCGGCGCCGACCCGGTGTCGGCGGTCGGGTACGGCTGCCCGCCCGGGTTCGGGCACGCGGCGGAGGTGATCGCCGACGTCGCCGCGACGCACCACCTGCTGATCCTGGCCGCGTGCCGGGTGCAGGCCCCGCCGACCCTGGTGGAGCGCTTCGCGTGGCAGTGCGCGGGCCCGGCGGGCCGGTTCTGGCTCTCCTCGTGCGCCACCGACTACGGGTGGCCCCCCACGGCGGTGCTGCCGCCGCCCGGGGAGGGCGGCCCCGGGGAGGCGGCCGCGGTGCGGGCGCTGGAGGAGGCGCGGCGGGCGAGCACCGCCGCGCTGGCCTCCGGCGAGCGGCTGGTGCTTCCCGTCCCGCTGCGGCCGGTGCGCACGGCGTACGCCCTGGCCCTGGCCGGGGCGGCGGAGTTGCACGCGCTGGCGCGGCGGGAGCCGCCGCTGCCGGTCGACGGGGAGGACCACCTGGCGGCGGGCCCGTGGCGGCGGATCGAGGCCGTCGCGGACACCTGCACCCGGCTGCCGGTGCCCGCCGACTCCCCGCCCGGCCTGCGGTCGGCGCTGGCGGCGTTCGAGATGCGGTTCGCCACCAGGAACGTCCGTTCCGCCGAGGGGAATGAGTGGCTGCGGGCCGCGCGGTCCCGCCGGGGCCGGTGAGGTGAGAGGGGTGTGCCCC
>NZ_JBHUWH010000086.1:0-22270 GCF_042670125.1 Kitasatospora sp. NPDC057198
ACTTCGATGGGCTCCGGCCGTCAGCAGCACGGACTCGCCGTTCCCCGAGCCCCTGACGGGGCCCATGCGCAGCACGGACTTGTCGTTCCCGAGCCTTTGAATGCAACTACCTGCCGAGTTTGGCGAGTTGCGCCCTCACCACGCCCGCGTCCGGTTCCGGGGCCGGGTGGCCGGTCGCGTCGAGGGTGGTGAAGACGGCGAGGACGTCTCCGGTGCGGGTGACCAGGGCGCGCTGGGCGATGGTGGTGCCGTCGCTTTCATTCGTGAGGGTGAAGGCGGTGGCGGCGTCCGCTCCTTCGGGGGTGGGCGTGTCGAGCCGGGTGAGCAGGTGGCGGCCGGCGGTGGAGGTGAACGCCCGGCAGTGGTCGAGGACCCGGTCGATTCCGGTGTGGACCGCGGCGGCCCGGCCGGGCCGGAAGGCCAGGACCGCGGTGTAGAGGGAGGCCCGGTCGTCGCCCTCGCGGGCGATGTCGAGGTCGGTCTCGGCGAGCGGTCCGGCCGCGCCCTTGGAGGGGGTGAGCGCGTCCAGGACGGGCTGGCAGGCGGGGATGTCGGCGGTCTCCGGGGGGCTGGAGATGTCGTTCTGGCCGGGCTGCATGCGCGTGACGTGCCAGCCGGGGGCGAGTTCGGCCTCGGTGACGCCGAGGGCGCGCACCGCGGCCGCGTCGTACTCGGGCGTCGCGGCGGACGCGTCGGCGGCCCGGTCCGCGGAGGGGTCGGGCGGGGCGGCCGCGCAGCCGGCGGTGAGGGCGAGGGCGGCGAGGGCGAGCAGGTGTCGCACGGCGGGTCTCTCTGCTGGGCGGCGGTGGCGGGAGGCGCACCTTAGCGCGGTCGGGTGATGACGCAGCGTGATGGTTCCCGTGCCGATTAGGCCGTGCGTGCCTGATTGATCACACCAGGGGCCCCCGAGGGCGGTTGTCGACGGCGCGTCGATAGGATGCTCGCGGCCGGTGGACCGTATCCGGCCGGGCTGACCGACACCGAAGCCGGCCGAGCCCCCGAACCGCTTCCGGAGGGTTTTCCGTGCCGGCTGGAACGCTGTACCGCGGCCGGGAAGGCATGTGGAGCTGGGTGGCTCACCGAGTCACCGGCGTCCTGATCTTCTTCTTCCTGTTCGCACATGTCCTCGACACCGCCCTGGTGCGGGTGTCGCCCGAGGCGTACGACTCGGTGATCGCCACGTACAAGGTCCCGCTGGTGAACCTGATGGAGTACGGCCTGGTGGCCGCCATCCTGTTCCACGCCCTGAACGGCCTGCGGGTCGTGGCGGTGGACTTCTGGGCCAAGGGCCCGAAGTACCAGAAGCAGATGCTGTGGACCGTCGTCGGCGTCTGGGTCGTCCTGATGGCCGGCGCCTTCTACCCCATCCTCGAGCACACCCTTCGCACCTGGTTCGGGGGCTGATCCTGATGTCGACTGACACCAACGAGCTGGTGGTCCCCTCGGTCCACGCCCACACCGGCAAGGGCCTGGGCACCGGCAACCCGGCCGACGCCTTCGTGGTGGAGCCCGCCCGGACCCGCACCCGGAAGACGCCGCGCCGCACCCGCACCAACTTCGAGATGCTCGCCTGGCTGTTCATGCGCCTGTCGGGTGTCGTCCTGGTGGTGCTGGTGCTGGGCCACCTGCTGATCAACCTGGTGCTGGACGGCGGCGTCTCCAAGGTCAGCTTCGCCTTCGTGGCGGGCAAGTGGGCCTCGCCGTTCTGGCAGGTCTGGGACCTGCTGATGCTGTGGCTGGCGATGCTGCACGGCTCCAACGGCATGCGCACCGTCATCAACGACTACGCGGAGAAGGACGCCACTCGTCTGTGGCTCAAGGGTCTCCTGGGCGTCGCGACCGTGTTCACGGTCGTCCTCGGCACCCTGGTGATCTTCACCTTCGACCCGAACATCTAGACGAGCCACCAGAGGCGACTGACCCCCATGCAGATTCACCAGTACGACACCGTCATCGTCGGCGCCGGCGGCGCCGGCATGCGCGCGGCCATCGAGTCGACGCAGCGCAGCCGCACCGCGGTGCTGACCAAGCTCTACCCGACCCGGTCCCACACCGGCGCGGCGCAGGGCGGCATGTGTGCCGCGCTCGCCAACGTCGAGGAGGACAACTGGGAGTGGCACACCTTCGACACGGTCAAGGGCGGTGACTACCTGGTCGACCAGGACGCCGCCGAGATCATGTGCAAGGAGGCCATCGACGCGGTCCTCGACCTGGAGAAGATGGGTCTCCCCTTCTCCCGCACCGACCAGGGCCGGATCGACCAGCGCCGCTTCGGCGGCCACTCCCGCAACCACGGCGAGGCCCCGGTCCGCCGGTCCTGCTACGCCGCGGACCGCACCGGCCACATGATCCTGCAGACGCTGTTCCAGAACTGCGTCAAGCACGGCGTCGAGTTCTTCAACGAGTTCTACGTCCTCGACCTGCTGATCAACGAGGGCAGGACCGCCGGCGTGGTGGCCTACGAGCTCGCCACCGGCGAGATCCACGTCTTCCAGGCCAAGGCCGTGGTGTTCGCCTCCGGCGGCACCGGCAAGATGTTCAAGGTCACCTCGAACGCGCACACCCTGACCGGCGACGGCCAGGCCGTGGCGCTGCGCCGGGGCCTGCCGCTGGAGGACATGGAGTTCTTCCAGTTCCACCCGACGGGCATCTGGCGGATGGGCATCCTGCTCACCGAGGGCGCCCGCGGCGAGGGCGGCATCCTGCGCAACAAGGACGGCGAGCGCTTCATGGAGCGCTACGCCCCCGTCATGAAGGACCTCGCGTCCCGTGACGTGTGCTCCCGCGCGATCTACTCGGAGATCCGGGCCGGCCGCGGCTGCGGCCCCGACGGCGACCACGTCTACCTGGACCTGACCCACCTGCCGCCGGAGCAGCTGGACGCCAAGCTGCCGGACATCACCGAGTTCGCGCGCACCTACCTCGGCATCGAGCCCTACACGGACCCGATCCCGATCCAGCCCACCGCGCACTACGCGATGGGCGGCATCCCGACCAACGTCGAGGGTGAGGTCCTGAGGAACAACACCGACGTCGTCCCGGGCCTGTACGCCGCGGGCGAGGTCGCGTGCGTGTCGGTGCACGGCGCCAACCGCCTGGGCACCAACTCGCTGCTGGACATCAACGTGTTCGGCCGCCGGGCGGGCATCGCCGCCGCCGAGTACTCGGACAAGCACGACTTCGTGCCGCTGCCCGAGAACCCGGGCGCGCTGGTCGAGGCGCTGGTGGAGGGCCTGCGGAACGCCACCGGCACCGAGTCGGTCGCGAAGATCCGCCAGGAGCTGCAGGAGTCGATGGACGCCAACGTGTCCGTCTACCGCACCGGCAAGACCCTGCAGCAGGCGGTCGAGGACGTGGCGGCGCTCAAGGAGCGCTTCAAGAACGTCTCGATCGCGGACAAGGGCTCGCGCTACAACACCGACCTGCTGGAGGCCGTCGAGCTGGGCAACCTGCTCGACCTGGCCGAGGTCCTGGTCGTCTCGGCGCTGGCCCGCGAGGAGTCCCGCGGCGGTCACTACCGCGAGGACTTCCCGACCCGCGACGACGTGAAGTTCATGCAGCACACCATGGCGTACCGCGAGGTGGCCGAGGACGGTTCCACCTCGATCCGCCTCGACTACAAGCCGGTCGTGCAGACCCGCTACCAGCCGATGGAGCGTAAGTACTGATGTCCACTCCGACCGTCGAGACGCACTCGGCCGCGCTGGACGCGGTCGAGGCGGGCAGCAGCGAGCTGATCAGCGTCACCTTCCGGATCCGCCGGTTCAACCCGGAGGAGCACCCGGACCCGGTGTGGGTGGACTACCAGCTCCTGATGGACCCGAAGGAGCGCGTCCTGGACGCGCTCAACAAGATCAAGTGGGAGCAGGACGGCACGCTCACGTACCGCCGCTCCTGCGCGCACGGCATCTGCGGTTCGGACGCCATGCGGATCAACGGGCGCAACCGGCTGGCGTGCAAGACCCTGATCAAGGACGTCAACCCGGAGAAGCCGATCACGATCGAGGCCATCAAGGGCCTGGCGGTCCTCAAGGACCTGATCGTGGACATGGACCCGTTCTTCCAGGCGTACAAGGACGTCATGCCGTTCCTGATCACCAACGGGAACGAGCCGACCCGCGAGCGCCTGCAGACGCAGGCCGACCGCGAGCGCTTCGACGACACCACCAAGTGCATCCTGTGCGCCGCGTGCACCTCCTCGTGCCCGGTGTTCTGGAACGACGGCCAGTACTTCGGCCCGGCGGCGATCGTCAACGCGCACCGCTTCATCTTCGACTCGCGCGACGAGGGCGGCGAGCAGCGCCTGGAGATCCTCAACGACCGTGAGGGCGTGTGGCGCTGCCGCACCACCTTCAACTGCTCGGAGGCGTGCCCGCGCGGCATCGAGGTCACCAAGGCGATCCAGGAGGTGAAGCGCGCGCTCGTCACGCGCCGCTTCTAGTCCGACCCGTCCGACCTGTTCGAAGGGCCCGTCCGGAACTCCGGGCGGGCCCTCCGGCGTGTCCGGGGGTGCGTCAGGCGGTGCGGCGGGTGCGGACGGTGGCGAGGGTGAGCAGCAGCGGGCCGAGGAACAGGGCGGCGGCCATGCTGCGGTAGTCCTGGTCGGCGGCGGTGGCGGTGAGTGCCAGCTGGGTGCCGAGGACGGCCGCGCCCGCCACCGGGACGAGGGCGCGCAGCCGGTGCCGCCAGGCGTACAGCACGGCGGCGGCCAGGCCCAGGTAGGCCCACAGGGCGCCGCGCCACAGCAGCCAGTCGAGCTGCGGGGCGCGCAGCAGGGTGCGGCTCCAGGTCGCGGCGGCGTGCAGCGGGTGCCACAGGCCGCGGGAGCCGGCCGCCGGGCCGGGCACCGCGGTGGCGGCGTGCGGGCCGTCGCCGCCCGCCCACACGCCCCAGGCGATCCGGCTCCGGCAGAGCCGGGCGTCCAGCACCCGGTCCGGGTGGTCGCGGAGCAACTGGCGCCAGGCGGCGGCGAGTTCGGCGGCGGAGCGGCGGGCCGCGGGGGCGTTCCAGTGGTCGGTGAGAGCGGCGGTGGCGGAGCAGTCGGCGCCCGCGGCGTCCCAGGCGGCGGGCGGGGCGACGGCGGCCGGGGCGGGGGCCTGCCCGGTGGCGTCCCGGTGCTGGGCCAGGGCCAGGTCGGCGGCCCGCAGGGTGTGCAGTTGGCCGGCCGGGGTGGCGGGGTGGCCGAGCAGGCCCAGCGCGATCGGCACCGCCAGCGCGGACGCGGCCAGCAGCGCGAGGCGCACCCGCGCCCCGGGCAGGAACAGCAGCAGCACCGCGGCGGCGGTCAGCGCGGTGACCGCGCCCCGGGTGCCGGTCAGCGCGAGGGCGCAGACGGCCGCGGACAGGACGGCCAGATCCAGCCGCTGGGCCGGGCCGCCGCGTTCCAGGGTGCCCTCGGCCCGCCGGACGAGCAGCCGCAGCCCGGCCCCGGTCAGCAGCAGCGCGGCGACCGTGCGGACCGCCTCCGGGGTGGCCGACACCACCAGGCCCGCGGTCGGCGGCAGCACGGCCAGCGCGAGCGCGACCGGCCCGCTGTAGCGCCCGCGCACCCCGAAGCGGGCGAGCGCGGCCACCAGGTAGCCCAGGGCGAAGGCCGCGACGGCGGTCTGCAGCAGGGTCGCGGGCCCGGTGTGCACGGCCCGGACGGCCGCCGCGTACAGCGGCGCGGCCCCGTCCGGCGCGGTCCCGGTGAACGCCGGGTACACCGCCGCCCACCACAGCAGCAGCAGCGCCCAGCAGGCCGCCGCCACCGCGAACGGCAGCCGCAGCCGGGACTTCGCCCGCCGGTGCCGGCGTTCCCGGTCCTGCCGCCGCGCCCACTCCGGGCGGGCCTCCCCGAGGGTGGTACTGGTGCTCACGCCGAAGCCCTCCCAGCAGTTCGTGCGGGGCAGGCTAGCAGCAGTATTCGGCCACTTGAAGAGGGCATGCATATGCGCCCGTCAGTGGCCGGACGGGGCGGCGGCGGTCAGTGCGCGCCGGGCCCGGCCGCCAGGGCGCGGGCGCGGTAGGAGGCCAGCAGGTCGCGGAGTTCCTCCGCCCCGGTGCGGGGGCTGCGCCGGAGGTACAGCGGGAAGGAGCCGCCGTCGCGCAGCGGGAGGACGACCCGGTAGCGCCGGGTGAGGGCCCGGCCGGGGACTTCGACCGCCTCGGGTTCGCCGGTGCGCGCCCAGGGCTCCCACCGGTCGGGGCCGATCCGCCGCAGGGTGACGCCCCGGCGGTCGACGACCAGGGCGAGGCGCCGGCCGCGGTGGACCAGCCAGACGGCGAGCGCCCCGACCACGCCGCTGAGCAGCACCACGGCGGGGCTGCGCTCGGTCCGCACCAGGTTGCCCACCGCGAAGACGGCGAGCAGCGCACCCGCCCGGACGGCCCGCCGCCGCCGGAGCACCGGGACGATGTGGACGGACGGGCCGCCCGCCAGTACGGCTGAAGACATGGTTTCCCCCCGGGCACGGCGCCTCGCGACCGGCCGCGGTCCGCCCGGTCGCGGCGGATCATGGCAGTGCCGCCTCCCGGGGGCAACCGAATTGACGTCCGCTCAGGTCGGCGCGCCGCGGTCCTCCGGGGCGGCGGTGCCGTGGTGGGCGAGCGGATCGACGGTGGCCCCGGGAGCCGACAGCACTACTCGGCGGGCCGCCCCTCGACGGCGGGGGTCGCGGCGGCGGGGGTCGCGGTGCGGCGCAGGGCGCGCAGGCCGCGGACGCCGATCCAGCCGACGGCGAGGCCGAGCAGCAGCGAGGTGACGGCGAGCAGCAGGTGGACCCAGAAGAAGGCGGTGGGCCGGGAGTGGTCGCCGGCCACGAACGCCTGGCCGCCGGAGTCCTTCCAGAGGTTCTTGGCGAAGGTGGTCCAGATGAAGACCGACCAGACGCCGAAGGCGGTGAGGAACCAGGAGACCGGGCGGCTGAGCTTCATGGCGGGGTCCTTCGCGGCAGACGGGGTGCCCGTCCAGTATGCGGGGCCCGCCGATCGGAGCAGCGGGCGGTACTCGTTCGTGGCGTCGTGCGGTGGCGTCGGCGGGGGGCGGGCGAGGGCGGGTTATTTTCCCGGAATGCTGATAATCCGCCGGATTCTCCACGGTTCGTCCGCTGTCGTCCTGCTGCTGGTGTCCGGTCCGCCGTCGGTCGCGGTCGCCGCCCCGGCGGACGCGCCGCCCGCGGTGGTGGGCGGGGAGCGGCTGGGCGCGGCGGGGGTGCAGGTGGACGCGGGGGCGCCGGCGCTGCCCAAGGGGCTGACCGGGAAGTCCTGGCTGGTCGCGGACGCGGGCAGCGGTCAGGTGCTGGCCGCGTTCAACGCGCACGCGAAGCTGCCGCCCGCCTCGACCCTGAAAATGCTGTTCGCGGACACCGTGCTGCCGCGCTTCCCCGCCTCCGACGTGCACCGGGTGGCCTGGTCGGAGCTGCAGGGGATGGGGGCGGGCAGCAGCCTGGTGGGCATCAAGGAGGACCTGGACTACAAGGTCGAGGACCTGTGGCGCGGGGTGTTCCTGTCCTCCGGCAACGACGCGGTGCACGTGCTGGCGAACATGAACGGCGGCGTCGCGAAGACGGTGGCCGACATGCAGGCCCGGGCGGACGAGTTGCAGGCCCGGGACACCCACGTGGTCTCCCCGGACGGCTACGACATGGACGGGCAGGTCACCTCGGCGTACGACCTGACCCTGTTCGCGCGGGCGGGCCTGCGCAATCCGGACTTCCGGGCGTACTGCTCGACCCGGTGGGCGCAGTTCCCGGGCGCGGTGGACAAGAAGACCGGGCAGCGCGGCAGTTTCGGGATCGCCAACACCGACCGGCTGCTGGGCAAGTACCCGGGCCTGATCGGGGTGAAGAACGGCTACACGACCAACGCGGGCGCCACCTACACCGGCGCGGCCGAGCGCGACGGGCGGACGCTGCTGGTGACGGTGATGCACCCGGAGAGCAGCCCGAAGGTGTACGACGAGGCGGCGGCGCTGCTGGACTGGGGTTTCGCGGCGGCGGGGAAGGCCGCCCCGGTGGGGGTGCTGGCGGAGGACGGCGGTGCGCGGCAGGAGGCTTCGCAGGCGCCCGCGGCCCGGCCGGTGGCCGACCGGCCGGACGCCTCCGCGGCCCCGGCGGCCGGGCGGGCGGCGAACGCCGCGGCGTCCGGGCCCGGAACGGCGACCTGGTCGGTGGTGGGGATGTGCGCGGCGGTCGCGCTGGCGGGCCTGCTGCGGCTGCGGGCGCTGCGCCGCCGGGCCGCCCGGTCGGGGGACTGACCGGGCGGCGGGCGGTGCGGGCGGTGCGTCAGACGGCCCGGCGCGCGGCGCGCAGGGCGCGGCGCACCGTCCGGGTGGCGAACGGCGGCAGCACGTCGAGGGCGATCCGGCGCGGCAGCGAGCGGGGCGGGGCGGCCGGGCGGCGGGGCCCCTCGGGCCCGTCCCAGGCCAGCCGGTGGCAGAGCTGCCCGGCCAGGTGCTCCTCGTCGAGCCGGAAGCCCTCGGCGCGCCAGTCCCGGGCGAGCAGGTCGGCGCGGACGGCGTCCGGGTCGCCCCAGGTGCCGTAGAACTTCTCGGGGGTGAGCAGCACCGGCCGCAGGCCGAGGACGAAGACGGCCTCCCAGACGGCGGCGGCCACGCCGGGGGTGTGCGGGGCCCGGTAGTCGTCGAGGGCGACCACGCCGTTCCCGGCGAGCGCGTCGCGGGCGACCAGGATGTCGCCGGTGACGTGCTCGTACAGGTGGGAGGCGTCGACGTGGACGAAGCGGCAGCTGTCGGGGGCGATCCGGCCGTCGGCGAGCACCGAGGTGGGGGCCTGGACGATCACCGGGAGTTCGGGGTGGAAGGCCCGGTAGTTGGTCTCGAAGGCGCGCCGGGTGAGGGTCTGCCGGTAGGACATGTCCATCTCGGCGGAGTTGTCGTCGTCGGGCGCGTCGAGGTCGAACAGGTCGCAGACGGTGAAGGTCTCGCCGGCCCGCAGGTGGTCGCCGAGCAGGATCGCCGAGCGGCCGAGGTAGGCGCCCATCTCCAGCAGGTCGCCGGTGGTTCCGGCGGCGCTCTGCCGGGACAGCAACTGGGTGAAGACTTCCCGGTCGGCGCGGAAGAACCACCCGGGGACGTCCTCGGGGGTGGCCGGGACGGCGGGAGCGGCAGTGGTGTCGAGTGCGGACACACGGTCTCCAGGGAGTGGGCCGGGGCGCGGGGCGCGGCGGCGTACGGTCAGCGGGGACTGACTGATGTGAGCGGGATCATAGTCATTCGTCCCGGTCCGGGACAGGGCCCGGACCAGGTGTTCTCCCGTTCGTCCCGGCCGCCCCGGCCGCCCCGCCCGCCTCGTCGAGCGCCGCCTCGGCCTGCCGGACGGCGCGCAGCCGGGCCTCCTCCGGGTCGGCGAGGGCCGTCCAGGCCGCGCAGTACATCAGCAGCCGGGTGACGAAGTCGATCCACAGCAGCAGGGCCACCGGCACGCCGAACGCCCCGTACAGGCTGCGGCCGGCCACCGAGCCCAGGTAGGAGGAGAGCAGCAGTTTCAGCAGTTCGAAGCCGACCGCGCCGATCAGCGCGCCCTCCAGCAGGGCGCGGCGGCGCTGGCCGCGGATCCGCGGGAACGGGCCGAGCAGGTAGGCGAACAGCAGCAGGTCCGCGCAGACCGCGATCAGGAAGCCCAGGGCGGACAGCAGCCACCGGCCGGCCCCGCCGTCCAGGCCGAGGCCGTCGGCGAGCCGGTGGGCGAGGGTGGTGGCGAGCGCGGAGGCGGCCAGCGAGAGCAGGCAGACCAGGCCGAGGCCGAGCAGCACCAGGCAGTCGCGGAGCTTGACCATCAGGACGTTGCCGCCGTCGTCCGGCAGCCGCCACACGGTGCGCACGGCGCCGCGCATGGTGTCCACCCAGCCCAGGCCGGAGACCAGCAGCAGGACGCCGGAGACCAGGCCGACGGTGCCGGCGTTGGCGACCATCGCGTTCAGGTCGAGCGAGTCGGCGAGGCCGGGCAGCTGCTCGGTGATCTTGTCCTGGAGCTGGTGCACCCGGGAGTCGGAGAGGGTGGCCAGGGCGATCGCCAGGGCCACGGTGAGCAGCGGGAACAGCGCCAGGAAGCCGAAGAAGGTGACCGCCCCGGCCAGCCGGTTGCCCTGGACGCCGTCGAACAGCAGGTACACCCGGTAGGGGCGGCTGCGCAGCAGGCGGGCGGCCGCCGGGCCGATCACGGGCAGCTTGGTGAGGAAGTTCACCCTTGGCTGTATACCGCCGTCCGGGCCCGGCGGGCGGTAGCGAAACGGGCGGTGGCGAAACGGGCGGTGGCAAAACGGGCGGGCCCGGCGGGCGGTGGCTCAGCGGCGGCGCGGCGGCGGTTCAGCGGGGGTTCAGCGGCGGACGGCCCGGACGGCCCGGCCGAGCACCCGCAGGCCCTGGAAGCCGAGGTAGTTGCCGCGGCTGAGCAGTTCGCCGCGCGCCCCCTCCCGGCCGGGGGCGGGCCGGTAGCCGGCCGGGCGGTGCCGGGCGCAGTGCTCGGCGGCGCGGCGGAAGAACTCGCGGCGGTCCCCGGCCGGGACGCGGCCGGGCTTGGAGACCACGGTGACGAGGTGGCCCAGCATCGTCCGGTAGATGACGGGGCGCCAGCGGTCCAGGTCGGGCCGGGAGTCGAGGAAGGCGAACACCCGGTCGTACTGGGCGAAGACGTCGAAGTGCTTGCGGGAGGCGGTGGCGAGGATGTTGCCGCCCTCGCGGCGCTGCCGGTAGTGGACGCCGACGGTGTCGAGCAGGGTGATCCGCCCGGCGGCGAGCAGTGCCGGGTAGGTGAACGGGGTGTCCTCGTAGTAGCCGGCCGGGAAGGACAGGCCGTTGGCGGTCAGGAACTCGCGGCGGTACGCCTTGTTCCAGGCGACCTGCAGCAGGTCGAGCAGGTCCCGGCGCTCGTCCAGGGTGAACACCTCGGCGCCGGGCCGGGCGAAGACGGGGGCGGAGGCGGAGCGGACGACGCGGCCGTCCCAGTAGGTGCGGGCGTAGTCGAACACCAGCAGGTCGGGGTCGCCGGTGGCGCGCAGCCGGGCGTCGACGTCGGCGAGCAGGCCCGGGGCGAGGGTGTCGTCGCTGTCCAGGAAGAGCACGTACTCGCCGGTGGCGAGTTCGGTGCCGGCGTCGCGGGCCGGGCCGAGGCCGACGTTCTCCGGCAGGTGGCGGACGGTGACCCGGGCGTCGCGGGCGGCCGCGGCGTCCAGCAGGGCACCGCAGCCGTCGGGCGAGCGGTCGTCCACCGCGATCAGCTCGAAGTCCTCGAAGGACTGGCCGAGCACCGACTCCAGGCAGGCCGGGAGGTACTCCTCTACGGCGTGCACCGGCACGACCACACTGAACCGCGGCATCTCTTCACTCTCCTGACCTGGCCTGGCGCAGACTAGCAAGCCCCGAGGGGTAGGATCGCGGCCGGTGCCGGTCCGCTTTGCGCATGTTGTGCGGGCCCGCCGGTCGCACTCCCGAGGAAAGGCTCTGCGCTACCGATGGCCCCCCGCCTGTCCGTCGTCGTACCGATCTACAACGTCGAGCGCTACCTCGAGGAGTGCCTCGACTCGATCGCCGCCCAGACCTTCGCCGACTTCGAGTGCGTCATGGTCGACGACGGCTCCAAGGACTCCAGCGCCGAGATCGCCCGGTCGTACGCAGCCAAGGACTCCCGCTTCCGGCTCGTGCAGCAGGTGAACAAGGGCCTGGGAGCGGCCCGCAACACCGGTTACCGGAACATCTCCGAGGGCAGCGAGTTCCTGGCGTTCGTCGACAGCGACGACACCATGCCGCCGTCCGCGTACGAGCTGATGATCGGCACCCTGGAGGAGACCGGCTCGGACTTCTGCACCGGCAACGTGCTGCGCTTCCGGGCGGTGGGCCACTACCAGTCCGGCGGGCACCGCAAGCCGTTCGCGGAGACCCGGCTGCGCACCCACATCACCGAGATCCCGGCGCTGATCACCGACCGCACCGCCTGGAACAAGGTGTACCGCCGCTCGTTCTTCGACGAGGCGGGGGTGCTGTACCCCGAGGGCATCCTGTACGAGGACGCGCCGGTCAGCGTGCCGCACCACTTCCTGGCCCGCCGGGTCGACGTGCTCTCCGAGCCGATCTACCACTGGCGCGAGCGGGAGGTCGGCGAGATGTCGATCACCCAGATGAAGACCAACCCGAAGGGCGTCACCGACCGGGTCAGGTCGATGGAGCTGGTCCGGGAGTGGATGTCGGCGCAGGGCGACCCGAAGTTCCGCAAGTACCTGCGCACCTACGACGAGAACAACCTCGTCGAGGAGATCCCGATGTTCTTCGGGTCGGTGCTGGAGGACGACCCGGAGTACAACGCGGCCTACCTGGAGTCGGTCGGCCGGCTGCTGCGCGCCATCGGCCCCGAGCCGGTCCGCAAGCTGCGCGCGCCGCTGCGGCTGAAGTACCACCTGACCCTGCAGGGCCGGGTGGAGGAGCTGATCGAGCAGCTCCGCTTCGAGCGGGAGAGCAACGGCGCGGCCCCGGCCCGCGGCCTGCTGCGCCCGTACGCCGACTACCCGTTCCTGCGCGGCGGCCGCAAGAGCGTGCCCGCCGAGGTGCTGCGGCTGAAGAACGCCCTGGTGATGCGCTCGCGGGTGTACGACGCGCACTGGGAGGACGGCCGGCTCAAGCTGACCGGGCATGCCTTCCCCGAGCACCTGGGCGCCGCCGGCAAGCACGACATGGTCAAGGCGCTGGTCCTGCGCGAGGCCAAGGGCCGCGGCGTGGTGGCCGTGCAGACCAAGGCGCAGTTCAGCGCGGAGGCCACCTCCAGCTCCCCGCACGACCTGTACAGCTGCGACTGGGCGGGCTTCGCCGCGTCCATCGACCCGCAGCGGCTGAAGTCCCGCGGCGCCTGGAAGGACGGCTCCTGGCGGGTGCTGGTGGCCGGCGTCGGCAAGGGCGGCGTGTACAAGGGCCGGGTGTCGGTCGGCTGGCACGACCGCAGCGAGTACCCGCCGGTGCACTGGGTCGAGGAGGACGTCCGGATCGTGCCCTGGTCGCGCGACGGCCACCTGCTGCTGCGGGTGGAGCGGGTGCGCGCCCGCGCGGTCGCGGTCTCGGCGCAGGACGGCACCGTGGAGCTGAGCGGCCGGGTCCGCACCGGCCCGGACCTGGCCGGCGCCGAGCTGAAGCTCAAGCACGCCGAGTCCGACCGCGAGCTGTTCGCCGAGCTGGAGCTGGGCACCCCGGCCGGGCGCGACCTGCCGTTCACCGCACGGGTGCGGATCGCCGACCTGACCGCCGTCCGCGAGTCCTGGGCCGCGCTGGACCCGACCGCCGAGGAGCGCACCCGGGACCGCTGGGACCTGGAGCTCAAGCTCACCGACGGCAGCTCGCTGCCCCTGGTGCTGGACGACCGGACCGCCCCGGTGGAGCTGCACCTGCCGATCGGCGACGGCGGGCGGGCGCTGTACGCCAAGCCCTCCCCGTCCGGCTACCTGCAGCTGTGCGACCAGGTGCTGCAGCCGGTGATCGAGGAGGTGGCGCCCGCCACCGACGGCGAGGGCTTCGTGGTCAGCGGCTCCTTCCCGCTGCCCGGCGCCCACCACTACGAGCTGGTGATCCGGCACTTCAAGCGCCAGGAGGAGCACGCCTACCCGGTGGAGATCGCCGACGGCCGCTTCCGGGCCGCGCTGCCCGCCGTGCCGACCGCGTCCTTCGCCGGGCGGGTGCCGCTGCACAAGGGCACCTGGACGGTGCTGTTCCGCCCGGTCGGCGCCCCGGCCGACAGCCTGTGGCCGGCCGCCGCGCTGGCCGCCCGGACCTTCGACGCGCTGCCGCTGGAGATCGAGGCCCGCGGCAAGCGGGTCGCCCTGGAGCGCCGGCTGTTCGACACCCTGTCGCTGGAGTCGCACGACCCGCTGGCGCCGGACGAGCGCAGCGGCTACCGGCAGCGCACCCTGCGCCTCGCCTACACCGAGCAGCGGTTCGGCCCGCTGACCGACTCCGTGCTGTACCACACCGTCCGGGAGGACTGGTGGGCAGCCGACGGCGGCCTGTACGGCGACTCGCCGCGCGCGGTGCACGAGGAGCTGGTGCGCCGCGGCCTGCCGCTGCGCCACCTGTGGACCTCGGTCGACCTGCAGGCCGAGCTGCCGCAGACCGCCGAGTGCGTGCGCCACCGCTCCCCCGAGTGGTTCGAGGCGCTGGCCACCGCGAAGTACATCGTCACCTCCACCCACCTGCCCACGTACTTCCGCCGCCGCCCCGGCCAGGTCGTCCTGCAGACCTGGCAGGGCGTGCCGCTGAAGCGGATCGGCACCGACTTCGAGAAGGTCTGGTTCACCGACTCCGGGTACCTGAAGCACCTCAAGGAGGAGGTGCCGCAGTGGAGCCTGCTGACGGCGGGCAACCGCTGGTCGGTGCCGGTGCTGCGGCGCGCCTTCGGCTTCGGGGGCCGGGTGCTGGAGAGCGGCTCGCCGCGCAACGACCTGCTGTTCGCCGCCGACCGGGAGAAGACCGCCGAGCGGGTGCGCGAGCAGTTGGGCCTGCCCGAGGGCAAGAAGGTCGTGCTGTACGCGCCGACCTTCCGGGAGGACCGCCGGCTGCCCGACGGCGGCTACCAGTTCAACCTGCAGCTCGACCTGGAGGCGGCCCGGACCGCGCTGGGCGAGGACCAGGTGCTGCTGGTGCGCGGCCACGAGGTGGTGCGCGGGCAGATCGCCGAGGCCGGCAACGGCTACGTGTGGGACGTCAGCACCTACCCCGACGCGGCGGAGCTGCTGCTGGTCGCCGACGTGCTGGTGACCGACTACTCGGCCTCGGTGTTCGACTTCGTGAACACCGGCCGCCCGGTGCTGTTCTTCAGCTACGACCTGGAGCACTACCGCGACAACCTGCGCGGTTTCAGCTTCGACTTCGAGGCCCAGGCGCCCGGCCCGCTGCTGCGCACCTCCGCCGAGGTGGTCGGCGCGCTCGGCGACCTGCCCCGGGTGGCCGCCGAGTACGCCGACAAGTACGCGGCGTTCCGCGAGGCGTACGGGGACCTGGACGACGGCCGTGCCTCGGCCCGGGTGGTGGACGCGCTGCTGGCCGAGGGCGGGGAGGGCCCCGACCGGCCGGGCGAGTAAAGCGCCCGGCCGACGTAAAGCGCCCCACTCATTCAGATAAAAGCATTTAAATTCCCTCCGCTTTTCCAGAGCGGAGGGAATTGACATTTCCCGCGCTTTTGCGCTGGGATGTCGAAAATGCCCTCCCTGGTACGGCACCGCTCCCCCTCCCGGCGGCCCGACGCCCCCGCCCCCACCGCCGTCGCCGCGCTGCGCCACGCCGTCTGGGACGACGGCCTGCTGGTGCTGCACGGCGAGGGCCGGCTGGCCGGCCACCCCGGGGAGCACCCCGGCCAGACCCGGATCGTCCTGGAGCTGCGCCCCCTCGACGGCTCCCGGCGCACCGTCCGGCTGCGCACCGTCCCCCGCTACCTGCCCGAGGCCACCGACGACAGCGCGCAGGCCCGGCACGGCCTGGACTGGACCGGCTTCACCGCCGGGCTCGACCCCGCCGCGCTGGGCCCGCGCCCCGGCCGGCCGGACACCACCTGGCGGGTCGAGGCCGTCGTCGGCCACGGCCGGCTGCTGGCCCGCGCCCCGCTCGCCCCGCACTGGTGCGGCGCCGGCGAGTACCCCCCGGCCGGCTGGAGCGGCGACGGCGTCCACCTGGCGGCCTGCGCCGACGGCGGCGTCCTGCACCTGACCGCGAGCCGCCCGGCCGCCCGGCTCACCTCCTGCCTGGCCCGCCCCGACGGCTTCGAGCTGCGCGGCAGCGCGTCCGACCCCGGCGGCGGGCCGCTGGTCCTGCGGCACCGCGACACCGGGGAGCTGATCCAGACCGGGGCCCGCTGGCGGGACGGCGGGTTCACCGCGCTGGTCGGCACCGTCCCGCGCCCCGCCCCCGGGCACTGGGACGCCCTGCTGGAACTGCCCGGCGGGCCCGCCCCGCTGACGCTGCGCCACCCGCTGCGCGGGCGCTGCCAACTCCCGCTGCCCGGCGGCGAACTGGTCCTCGCGGCAAAGCAACTGGCCGACGGACGGCTGCAGTTCCGGGTGCGGCCGGCCGAACCGCGGGTCGACCGGATCGCCCCCGCCGACGGCGCCTTCGAGCTGTCCGGCGAGTTCCCGGGGGCCGCGGACCGCCCGCTGGAACTGGTCCTGCGGCACACCGGCGACGGCCGCGAGCGCCGCTCCCCCGTCCGCCCGGCCCCGGACGGCCGGTTCACCGCCCGGCTGCCGCTCGCCCCGGCCGGGCCGGACGGCACGCCCCGCCCGCTCGCCAAGGGCGTCTGGGAGGCCCTGCTGCGGCCGCCCGGCCCCGGCGGGGACGAACGGCCCGTGCGGCTGCACCCCGAGGTGCTGCCGCTGCTGCCCGCCCGGACCGCGGCCGCCGGCAAGTCCTTCCTGCTCCAGCGCCGCTGGCACGACACCCTGATCGTGGACAGCCTCCCGGTGCTGTCCGCCGCCGAGCGCAGCGCCCACCGCCAGCACCGGCTGCGCACCGCCGCCTACCCGGCCGCCCGCCGCCGCCCGCTGCGCGAGGCGGTGCTGTACGACGTGTTCGGCGGCCGCGGCTACGCCTGCAACCCGCGCGCCGTGCACGCCGAACTCGCCCGCCGCGGCGGCGCCCTGGAGCACCTGTGGGTGGTCGAGGACGGGCAGGAACGGCCCCCGCCGGGCGCGCGCGCCGTCCGCCAGTGGAGCCCCGAGTGGTACGAGGCCCTGGCCACCTGCCGCTACCTGGTCGGCAACACGCACTTCCCGGAGTTCCTGCGCCGCCGCGACGGCCAGGTGGTGGTCCAGCTGTGGCACGGCACCCCGCTGAAGCGGATCGCGCACCGGATGCCGCCCGGCTGGGCCGCCGAGGACGGCTACCTGCGGCGGCTGGAGCACGAGGTGCGGCAGTGGAGCCTGCTGCTGTCGCCGAGCCCGTTCGCCACCCCGGAGCTGCGCGACTCCTTCCGGTACACGGGCGAGGTGCTGGAGGCCGGCTACCCGCGCAACGACCGGCTGGCCCGCCCGGACGCGGCCGAGGCCGCCGAGGTCCGCCGCCGGCTCGGCCTGCCCCCCGGCCGCCGGGTGGTGCTGTACGCCCCGACCTGGCGCGACGACCGGCCCGGCCCCGGCGGCCGGCACGCCCTCGACCTGCGGCTCGACCTGGCCGCCGCCCGGACCGCGCTGGGCCGCGACCACGTGCTGCTGCTGCGCCCGCACGTGCACGTCGGCGGGACGCTGCCGGACGACGGCTTCGTCCGCGACGTCGCCGACTACCCGGACGTGCAGGACCTGCTGCTGGTCGCGGACGTGCTGGTCACCGACTACTCCTCGGTGATGTTCGACTTCGCGCTGACCGACCGTCCGATGCTGTTCTTCACCTACGACCTGGCGCACTACCGGGACACCCTGCGCGGCTTCACCTTCGACTTCGAGCGCTGGGCGCCCGGCCCGCTGCTGCCGCGCTCCGACGAACTGGTGGCGGCGCTGCGGGACCTCGACCCGGAGCGGCACCGGGACGCCCGCCGGCGGTTCCGGGAGCGGTTCTGCCCGCTGGACGACGGCGGGGCCGCCGCCCGGGTGGTCGACCGGATGCTCGCCCTCGGCGCCGGGGGCTGAGGCCGGCCGGCCCCGGCGGCGCCGGCGACGGGCCGGCTCGCGGGCGAACGGTCAGGCGCCGCCGAAGCGGAACGCCGCGCAGGGGCGCCAGACCGCATCGGCCCCGAACCGGGAGAGCACGAACTCCGTGACCTCGAAGGCCGCCCGGAACCGCTTGGTGCCCTCGTACGCCGCGTCCAGGACCGGCTCGGGCAGGCCGTGGGCGACGGTGACGTGCGGGTGGTACGGGAAGGCCAGCTCGCGGGCCAGCGGGCCGGAGCGGACCTCCGCCTCCAGCACCCGGCACTCCTGGGCGCCCTCCTCGACCCGGACGAACACCACCGGGGAGACCGGGCGGAAGGTGCCGCTGCCCTGCAGCAGCATCCGGAACGGGCGCTGGGCCGCGGCCACCGCCCGCAGGTGGCGCTCTATGCCGGGCAGCAGCCCGGTGCGGGTCTCGGTCGGCGGCAGCAGGGTGACGTGGGTCGGTATCGACCTGGCCAGCGGGTCGCCGTACCCGGCCCGGGCGTCCTGCACCCGGCTGCCGTACGGCTCCGGGACGTGTACGGACACGCCGATGGTGACGGCCTCGTCGAGGCCGTCACCACCGGGGGCGGCAGCCGTCGGCATCAGCGCTTGGGCGCCAGGAAGCCGACCCGGTCGTACACCTCGGCGAGCGTCTCGGACGCCACCGCGCGGGCCTTCTCGGCGCCCAGCGCGAGGACCCGGTCCAGCTCGGCCGGGTCGTCCAGGTACTGCTGGGTGCGGGCCTGGAACGGGGTGACCCACTCGGTGAACAGCTCGGCGAGCTCGGTCTTCAGGGCGCCGTACATCTTGCCCTCGAAGTGCGCGACCAGCTCGTCGATCGACAGGCCGCTGAGCGCGGAGTGGATCCGCAGCAGGTTGGAGACGCCGGGCTTGTCCGCCTCGTCGTAGGTCACGACGGTGCCGGTGTCGGTGACCGCGCTCTTGAACTTCTTGGCGCTGGTCTTCGCCGGGTCCAGCAGGTTGACCAGGCCCTTGTCGCTGGCCGCGGACTTGCTCATCTTCGCGGCCGGGTCCTGGAGGTCCTGGATCTTGGCGGTGGCCTTGAGGATGTACGGCTCGGGCACCGTGAGGGTCTTGCCGTAGCGGGTGTTGAAGCGGTCCGCCAGGTCCCGGGTGAGCTCCAGGTGCTGGCGCTGGTCCTCGCCGACCGGCACCGCGTCGGCCTGGTAGAGCAGCACGTCGGCGACCATCAGCACCGGGTAGGTGAACAGGCCGACCGTGGTGCGGTCGCTGCCCTGCTTGGCCGACTTGTCCTTGAACTGGGTCATCCGGGACGCCTCGCCGAAGCCGGTGAGGCAGTTCATCACCCAGGCCAGCTGCGCGTGCTCGGGCACCTGGGACTGCACGAACAGGGTGCAGCGCTCCGGGTCCAGGCCGGCGCCGAGCAGCTGCGCGGCGGAGACCCGGGTGTTCTGCCGCAGCGCCGCCGGGTCCTGCTCGACGGTGATCGCGTGCAGGTCGACGACCATGTAGAAGGCGTCGTTGGCCTCCTGGAGGTCGACCCACTGGCGCACCGCGCCGAGGTAGTTGCCCAGGTGGAAGGAGCCCGAGGTGGGCTGGATGCCGGAGAGCACCCGGGGACGGCCCTTCACGGGACCGGTGACCGCTGCGTTGACCATGGGGCCATTGTTCCAGTTCCCCCGGCCGGTCAGGAAACCTCCGGGCCCACCGGGTCCGCCGGTGTGACGGTGCTCACCCGCAGCCGTTCGATCCGCCGCCCGTCGAGGCGGGCCACGGTCAGCCGGGCGCCGGTGTCGGTGACCACCTGGTCGCCCTTGCGGGGCAGCCGGCCCAGTTCGCGCACCACGAACCCGGCGACCGTCTCGTACGGGCCCTCGGGCAGCACCAGGCCGGTCTCCCCGGTGAAGTCGGCGAGGTTGAGCAGCCCGTCGATCTCGACGCCGCCGCCGGCCAGCCGCCGGGTCGCGGTGGTGTCCTGGGCGTCGTACTCGTCGCGGATCTCGCCGATCACCTCCTCGACCAGGTCCTCCAGGGTGACGATGCCCGCGGTGCCGCCGTACTCGTCGACCACGATCGCCAGGTGGTGGCCCTCCCGGCGCATCTCGCTCATCGCCTCCAGCACCCGCTTGGTGGCGGGCAGCAGCTTCACCGGGCGGGCCAGCTCGGCGACCCGGACGGCCTGCTCGCCGCGCGCCCCGTACAGGTCGCGGACGTGCACGAAGCCGGTCACCGCGTCGTAGGAGCCCTCCACCACCGGGTAGCGGGAGTGCGGCGCGGAGTCGGTCTCGTGCCGGACCTCGGCCACCGGGCGGTCGCCGTCCAGGAAGGTCACCTCGGTGCGCGGCACCATCACCTCGCGCAGCTGGCGCTCGCCGGCCGCGAACACCTCGTTGATCAACTCGCGTTCGTCCGAGCCGAGTTCGGTGTTGGCGGCGACCAGGCCGCGCAGCTCCTCGGGGCTCATCACGCCGCGCCCGGCGGTCGGGTCGCCGCCCAGCAGCCGCACCATCAGGTTGGTCGAGTGGCCCAGCAGCCAGATCACCGGCCGCAGCACCACCGACATCACGTCCACCACCGGCGCGGCCAGCAGCGCGATCGACTCGGCCCGCTGCAGGCCGATCCGCTTGGGCGTCAACTCGCCCAGCACCAGCGAGGCGTAGGAGATCACCAGGGTCAGGCCGACCAGCGCGACCGCGTCCGAGACGCCCTCGGACAGGCCCGCCCGGACGAACACCGGCGCCAGCTTCCCCGCCAGGGTGTCGGCGCCGAACGCCGCCGACAGGAAGCCCATGCAGGTCACCCCGACCTGCACCGCCGCCAGGAACCGGTTCGGGTCCGCCGCCAGGTGCGCGGCCCGCGCGGCCCGCCGCGAGCCCGCCGCCTCCAGGGTGCGGATCTGCCCCTCGCGCAGCGAGATCAGCGCGATCTCGGCGACGTTGAACAGCCCGCCCAGCATGATGAACACCAGGACGAGCGCGGCGTCCTGCAGGGTTTCGCTCACGGGCCGAGTGTAGGGCGCCCGCAGCACGACGGCCGGGCGCCCCGAGGGCACCCGGCCGGTTCAGCCGCTGTGGGGAGGCGCTCAGATGAGGCCGAGCTCCTGCACCGCGTCGCGCTCCTCGGCGAGCTCGCCGACCGAGGCGTCGATCCGCTTGCGGTCGAACTCCGAGAGGTCCAGGCCCTGGACGATCTCGAACTTGCCGTCCTTGGTGGTGACCGGGAACGAGGAGATCAGGCCCTCGGGCACGCCGTACGAGCCGTCCGAGACGATGCCCATCGAGGTCCAGTCGCCGGCCGGGGTGCCGTTGACCCAGGTGTACACGTGGTCGATGGCGGCGTTCGCGGCCGAGGCGGCCGAGGACGCGCCGCGGACCTCGATGATCTCGGCGCCGCGCTTGGCGACCTTCGGGATGAAGAAGTTCTCGACCCACTCCTGGTCGGCGCCCACGGCGTCGAAGGCGGCCTTGCCGGAGATCTCGGCGTGGAACAGGTCCGGGTACTGGGTGGCCGAGTGGTTGCCCCAGATGGTGACCTTCTTGACGTCCTCGACGGTGACGCCGGCCTTCTTGGCGAGCTGGGCGACGGCCCGGTTGTGGTCCAGGCGGGTCATCGCGGTGAAGCGCTCGGCCGGCACGTCCGGGGCGTTGCGCTGGGCGATCAGGGCGTTGGTGTTGGCCGGGTTGCCGACCACCAGGACCTTGATGTCGTCCGCGGCGTTGTCGTTGATCGCCTTGCCCTGCGGGCCGAAGATGCCGCCGTTGGCGGACAGCAGGTCGCCGCGCTCCATGCCCGCGGTGCGCGGACGGGCGCCGACCAGCAGCGCGACGTTGGCGCCGTCGAAGGCGGTGTTCGCCTGGTCGGTGATGGTGATGTCGCGCAGCAGCGGGAACGCGCAGTCGTCGAGCTCCATGGCGACGCCCTCGGCCGCCTTCACGCCCTGCGGGATCTCCAGCAGGCGCAGGTTCACCGGAACGTCGGCACCCAGCAGGTGACCGGAGGCGATGCGGAAGAGCAGCGCGTAGCCGATCTGGCCGGCGGCTCCGGTGACGGTGACATTGACGGGGGTGCGAGTCATTTCAGCCTTCTCCTGCGATCGCCAGGTGCCCCAGAGCACACCGGCGCGCTGGGGCCGAGGATGATCTCTCGATATCGAGAGACCTGGGTAAGGCTATCGCAAGGCCGTTGTCGGTACCGACCGGGGCTCGCGAAGCCGGGGGCACGGGGAACCGCGCGCGGCGGGAGCGGGGAACCGCGCGCAGCGGGAGCGGGGAACCGCCCGCGGCGGGAGCGGGGCGTCAGCAGGATCGCGACGACGGCGACCGGCGTGATGCCGCTTCGCGATCCTGCTGCGCGTGCACGGCCGGCCCCGCGGTCCCCCGCGCGGCGGCTCGGCGCGGCGGTCACCGCATGGGGTGCCCGATCAGCCGGCCGACGTTCTCCAGCACCGGGACCCGCAGCCACGGGTCGGGCTGGGCGACCAGCGTGAGCAGGACGATCACGCCGCCGAGCACGAACATCAAGGTGACGTCGGTGAACCGGCTGCGGACGGCGAGCATGCCGACGTCGGGCAGGCCGAGCCGGAGCAGCGCGCCGAGCAGGGGCGCGGCGCCGACCGCGAGCAGGCCGAGCCGGAAGTGGCCCTGCCAGGTGATCAGCAGGCCCGCTGCGGCGATCGCGAGGACGAGCGTGATCGGCC
>NZ_JBHUWH010000087.1:0-22045 GCF_042670125.1 Kitasatospora sp. NPDC057198
AGGAGCGGCTCCCCCAGCCCCGAGGGGGGCTGGGAGGTGCCCCCTTGGTGCGTTCTCTCGGCGTGCCGGCCGGAAGCCCTCGTACTGGGTGTACTCGGGTTTTCGGCCGGTGCGGCGAGGGGGCGTGCCGGGCGTCGCGACGGGCGAAGGTTGCCTGACGCGGCACTAGGCCCCGTACTCCGGCATGCCCGCCACCACCCGGCGCGCCGCCACCGGCACCCGGACGGCCGGGAGGGCCGGTGCGGCGGCCGTCGGGAGCGGTCCGGCGACGGGCCAGAACCGGCCCAACCGGCGTGAGGAGTCCAGGAGTTCGGCGAGCGTTCCGGCTTCGGGGTCGGTGCTGCGACGGCCCGGTGTCCATCCGGACGAGTGATCGATGACCATGTGTCCCCAGCTCCGATCGCCGTGCCGCGGCCACGGTGCCGCGGACTGGACGGGGGCCGCGTCCGGCCCCCGTACTGGCGACCCTAGGCCGACCCGCGTCCGGAAGACAGCCTTACCGCCCGGTAGCACCCCGCCGGGCCGGGTACCGTAGGCGGGTTGCTGCCCCCAAGCTCCGGCCACCGCCGGGCCGCCAGAGGAGACCCCGTGCGCATCGCCGTCGCCGGCTCGATCGCCACCGACCACCTGACGACCTTCCCCGGACGCTTCTCCGACCAATTGGTCCCCGAGCAGCTGCACACGGTGTCGTTGTCCTTCCTGGTCGACACCCTGGACATCCGCCGCGGCGGCGTGGGCCCCAACATCGCCTACGGCATGGGCGTGCTGGGCCTCAACCCCGTCCTGGTCGGCGCGGCCGGCGGGGACTTCGCCGAGTACCGCAGCTGGCTCGACCGGCACGGCGTCGACACCGACTCGGTGCACATCTCGGAGACCCGGCACACCGCCCGCTTCATGTGCACCACCGACCAGGACCACAACCAGATCGCGTCCTTCTACACCGGCGCGATGGCCGAGGCCCGCAACATCGAGCTCAAGCCGATCGCGGACCGGGTCGGCGGCCTCGACCTGGTGCTGATCGGCGCCGACGACCCCGCCGCGATGGTGCGGCACACCCAGGAGTGCCGCACCCGCGGCTACGCCTTCGCCGCCGACCCCTCCCAGCAGCTGGCCCGCCTGGAGGGCGACGACATCCGGGAGATCGTCGACGGCGCGGCCTACCTCTTCACCAACGAGTACGAGGCCGCGCTGATCGAGTCCAAGACCGGCTGGTCCGCGGACGAGATCCTGGAGCGCGTCGGCACCCGGGTCACCACCCTGGGCCCCAAGGGCGTCCGCATCCAGCGCCGCGGCGAGCCCGACATCGTGGTCGGCTGCCCCGCCGAGGAGCGCAAGGCCGACCCCACCGGCGTCGGCGACGCCTTCCGCGCCGGCTTCCTGGCCGGCCTCTCCTGGGAGCTCGGCCTGGAGCGCGCCGCCCAGATCGGCTGCATGCTCGCCACCCTGGTCATCGAGACCGTCGGCACCCAGGAGTACGAGCTGCGCGGCGGCCACTTCCTGGAGCGCTTCGAGACGGCCTACGGCACCGAGGCGGCCAAGCAGATCAGCGCCAAGATCGCCCTCTGACCGGAAGCGCATTCAGGGGCCCGGGGAACGGCGGGGTCGTGCTGCTGACGGTCGGAGCCCATCGAAGTGTCCGTGCTGCTGCGTGTCTTTAACAGAACCAGAAGCCGATGCGCGCTCCGGCAGTGAACCGTCAGCAGACTGGGCCTCGCCGTTCCCCGAGCCCCTGGTGGTTCACCTTGGTGCTTCACGTCCTCTGCACCAGGTAGGCCGTGCCGTGGCTGCCCCCGTACTCCGTGGCGGGGGCCTCGCCCGCGTAGGTGTGGCCGCACATCTCGCACCAGGCGGGGATGTCGTGGCGGGCCGCCTCGTCGTCGGAGAGGACGGCGACGCGGCCGCCGGGGGCGACCTCGCCGATGTGCTTGGCGAGTTCGATGACCGGGATCGGGCAGCGCCTGCCCAGGGTGTCGAGGACCAGCGCCCCGGTGGAGCCGCCCGCCGGGAGGGGCAGGTCGAGGCCGAGCGGGGCGCGGACCCCGGCGACGACCCGGGGGAGGGCGTCGAGGAAGGCGTCGACCTCGGCGCGGGTGGTGCCGGCGGGCAGCGAGACGCGCAGGTTGCCCTCGGTGAGGACGCCCATCGCGGCCAGCACGTGGCTGGGGGTCAGGGTGCTGGAGGTGCAGGAGGAGCCGGAGCTCACCGCGAAGCCGGCCTTGTCGAGTTCGGTGAGCAGCACCTCGCCGTCGACGTACAGGCAGGAGAAGGTCACCAGGTGGGGGAGGCGCAGTTCGGGGTGGCCGACCACCTCGACGGCGGGCACCAGTTCCGGGACGCGGTGCCGGATCAGCTCGACCAGCTCGCGCAGCCGCGCGTTCTCGGCCGCGGCCTCGGCCCGGACGGCGCGCAGCGAGGCCGCGGCGGCGACGATCGCGGGCACGTTGGGGAAGCCGGGCACCCGGCCGGCCTCGCGGTCGTCGGCGGGCAGCGCGGAGGAGAAGCGGACGCCCTTGCGGACGGCGAGCACCCCGACGCCCGCCGGGCCGCCCCACTTGTGGGCGCTGGCGGTGAGCAGCGACCAGCCGGCCGGGACGGGCAGGCGTCCGGCGCTCTGCGCGGCGTCGACCAGCAGCGGGACGTCGCCGAGCAGCGCGGCGGTCTCGGTGACCGGCTGCAGGGTGCCGACCTCGTGGTTGGCGGACTGCAGGACGGCGAGCGCGGTGTCGGGGCGCAGCGCGGCGGCGAACTCCCCGGCGGACACCCGGCCGTGGCGGTCGACGGGGACGGAGGTGGCGGAGCCGCCGTCGGCCTCCCAGCGTTCGGCGGTGTGCAGCACGGCGGAGTGCTCGACGGCGGAGTGCACCAGGTGGGAGCCGCGGCGGCGGTGGCCGCGCAGGGCGCCGAGGACGCCCAACTGGAGGGCCTGGGTGCCGGAGGCGGTGAAGGAGACCTCGTCGGCGCGGGCGCCGAGCGCCTCGGCGACGGTCTCCCGGGCGGCGTCCAGCAGCATCCGGGCCTGCCGGGCGGAGCGGTGCAGGCGGGCGGGGTCGGCCCAGCCCTCGTCGAGGGCGGCGAGCAGGGCCTGCCGGGCGACGGGGTGCAGCGGGGCGGTGGAGGCGGCGTCGAAGTAGGGCACCCGGCCACCGTAGACGACGCGGGGGGTGCCCCTTACGGGGTGATTCCTCCCGCTCGGCGGGGGAGCCGACGGCCCGTCACCCGCGTGTCGCAGTACGGTCGCCCGTTCGGTCGTGGGAGGCTCGGATGTCCGCCATGACCTGCGACTCCGTCCGCCCCGAAGGGGTGGTTCACCCCTCGGGGGCTGATCGGGTAGCCGGGCGGCGCGTTACCGGGGGCTGCCCGTGAGTGCCGCATAAGGATGGAGTAGCGTTTGGCCCGCATAAGCATTCAAACCGTGCCCGTGGCCGGGCCGCCGAGGGGACTGGGCAACAGTCTCCTCCCGGTGGTGCGTTCGCGGGCGAGACTTCGGGAAGGCGCTACGTGAGTCCCAACGGCTCCGACCGCTCGCCGCGGCGCACGATGCGGCGGAAGCTGCCTCAGGCGCTGGCACTGGGCCTCGTCATCGCGACCGCCACCGGCTGCTCGGCCAACGACCTGCCCAGGCTTGGCCTCCCCAGTCCCGTCACCAAGGAAGGCCCGCTGGTCCTTCACATGTGGCAGGGCTCGTGGATCGCGGCTCTGGTTGTTGGCGCACTGATGTGGGGTCTGATCCTCTGGAGCGTGTTCTTCCACCGGCGCAGCCGCACCAAGGTGGAGGTCCCCGCTCAGACCCGGTACAACGTGCCCATCGAGGCGCTGTACACCGCGGTCCCGCTCGTCATCGTCTCGGTGCTGTTCTACTTCGTCGCCCGCGACGAGGCCACCCTGACGAAGGTCGACGCCAAGCCCCAGCACACCATCAACGTGGTGGGCTTCCAGTGGAGTTGGGCGTTCAACTACGAGAACTCCGAGATCCCGGACCCGGCGAGCACCACCGCCGCGTACGAGGTCGGCAGCACCAAGGAGCCTCCGACGCTCTACCTGCCGATCAACGAGACCGTGAAGTTCCGGCTGACCTCCAACGACGTCATCCACGACTTCTGGCCCGTCAACTTCATGATGAAGATGGACGTCGTGCCCGGTGTGGTCAACGAGTTCCAGGTCACCCCGACCGCGCTCGGCACCTACCGGGGCAAGTGCGCCGAACTCTGCGGCACCGACCACTCGCGGATGCTGTTCAACGTGAAGGTCGTTCCGGCCGACGAGTACGAGCAGCACCTCAAGGACCTCCGCGACAAGGGCCAGGCCGGCGCGGTTCCCGCAGGCATCCTCCCCACCACGGGAAGTAGTGAAGAGAAGTGACCATCCTCAACGAGCCCGCCGCGGCCGGTGGGGGAGCCGGGGCCGTCACCTCGGGGACTCCGCGGGTGCGCAAGCCGGGCAACGCGATCATCAAGTGGCTCACCACCACGGACCACAAGACGATCGGCACGATGTACCTGGCGACCTCGTTCGCCTTCTTCCTGATCGGCGGCGTGCTCGCCCTGGTCATGCGTGCCGAGCTGGCCCGTCCGGGGACGCAGATCCTCTCGAACGAGCAGTTCAACCAGGCGTTCACCATGCACGGCACGATCATGCTGCTGATGTTCGCCACCCCGCTGTTCGCGGGCTTCGCCAACTGGATCATGCCGCTCCAGATCGGCGCCCCCGACGTGGCCTTCCCGCGGCTGAACATGTTCGCCTACTGGCTGTACCTGTTCGGCTCGGTCATCGCGGTGGCCGGCTTCGTGACCCCGCAGGGCGCCGCCGACTTCGGCTGGTTCGCCTACTCGCCGCTGAGCGACGCGGTCCGTTCGCCCGGCATCGGCGCCGACATGTGGATCATGGGCCTGGCCTTCTCCGGCTTCGGCACCATCCTCGGCGCGGTCAACTTCATCACCACCATCATCTGCATGCGCGCGCCCGGCATGACGATGTTCCGGATGTCGATCTTCGTCTGGAACGTCCTGCTGACCGCCGTGCTGGTCCTGCTGGCCTTCCCGGTCCTCGCGGCCGCGCTGTTCGCCCTGGAGGCGGACCGGAAGTTCGGGGCGCACGTCTTCGATCCGACGAACGGTGGAGCGCTGCTCTGGCAGCACCTGTTCTGGTTCTTCGGCCACCCCGAGGTGTACATCATCGCGCTGCCGTTCTTCGGCATCGTCTCCGAGATCATCCCGGTGTTCAGCCGCAAGCCGATGTTCGGCTACTCCGGCCTGATCGCCGCGACCATCGCCATCGCCGGCCTCTCGGTGACGGTGTGGGCGCACCACATGTACGTGACCGGACAGGTACTGCTGCCGTTCTTCTCGTTCATGACCTTCCTGATCGCGGTCCCGACCGGTGTGAAGTTCTTCAACTGGGTCGGCACCATGTGGAAGGGCTCGCTGAGCTTCGAGACCCCGATGCTCTGGACGGTCGGCTTCCTGGTGACCTTCCTGTTCGGCGGTCTGACCGGCGTCCTGCTGGCCTCCCCGCCGATCGACTTCCACGTCTCGGACTCGTACTTCGTCGTCGCGCACTTCCACTACGTGGTGTTCGGCACCGTCGTCTTCGCGATGTTCGCCGGCTTCCACTTCTGGTGGCCGAAGATGACCGGCAAGATGCTGGACGAGCGCCTCGGCAAGATCACCTTCTGGACGCTGTTCATCGGCTTCCACACCACCTTCCTGGTCCAGCACTGGCTGGGCGCCGAGGGCATGCCGCGCCGCTACGCCGACTACCTGGCGAGCGACGGCTTCACCACGCTGAACACCGTCTCCACCATCGGCTCCTTCCTGCTCGGCCTGTCGATCCTGCCGTTCCTCTACAACGTCTGGAAGACCGCCAAGTACGGGGAGAAGATCGAGGTCGACGACCCGTGGGGCTACGGCCGCTCGCTGGAGTGGGCGACCTCCTGCCCGCCGCCGCGGCACAACTTCACCACCCTGCCGCGGATCCGCTCGGAATCCCCGGCGTTCGACCTGCACCACCCGGAGATCGCCGCGCTGGACTACCTGGAGAACCACGGTGAGCCGGCCAAGCACTTCGAGGGTGTGACCCCCGCGCAGTACGACCGTCCGTCGCTGGGCAAGGGCAAGAATGAGGGTGACGCCCGATGAAGGAACAGGGAAAGATCTTCGCGGGTCTGGCCGTCTTCATCCTGGCCATCGCGATCACCTACATGGTCTGGACCATGAAGTCGGACCACGGTCTGGAGGCCGCCGGTACCACCGCGCTCTTCCTGGCCTTCGCCCTGGCCGCCTTCATCGGCTTCTACCTGGCGTTCACCGCCAAGCGGGTGGACACCGGCGCGGGTGACAACCCCGAGGCCCAGGTCTCGGACGACGCCGGCGAGGTGGGCTTCTTCGCCCCGCACAGCTGGCAGCCGCTCTCGCTGGCGATCGGTGGCGCACTGGCCTTCCTGGGCGTCATCTTCGGCTGGTGGCTGCTGTACTGGTCGATCCCGGTCATCCTGATCGGCCTGTTCGGCTGGGTCTTCGAGTTCTACCGCGGCGAGAACCAGAACCAGTAGGTTCCGGATCGCGCGAGCCGCACGGCGGGCCGGGTACTCCCCTCGGGGGGTGCCCGGCCCCCGTCGTTCCCGGGGTTACCGGCGGTCGTCCCCCGCCCGGGTTACCCGGAGTGCCGACCGGGTGACGCCTTCCTACGCTCGGAGCCAGGTTCATACCCCTGGGAGGTTCCGTTGAAGGGCTCTCGGATAGTCGGCTCCACCCGAACCGCGCTGGCCGCCATGCTGGTCCTGGCACCGGCCGCGGCCTGTTCCGCGGACGGCGGTTCGTCGGAGAAGGAAACGTCCCGTCAGATCGACGTGACCCCGCTGGTGCACACCTCGGCCGCCGGGGAGGAGGCCGACCCGGCGAAGGCGTTCAGCGTCACCACGGACGGCAGCAACAAGCTCGCCGCCGTCACCGTCACCGGCCCCGACGGGAAGCCGGTGGCCGGTCAGCTCGCCGCCGACCAGCAGCACTGGCAGACCACCGACCCGCTCCGGGCCGGGGCCGCGTACACCGTCAAGGTCGCGGCCGAGGACGGCCGGGGCGGCCGCGGCGAGACCGACTCCAGCTTCACCACCGCCGACGCGCAGCACGTCGTCACCGCCGAACTCGGCCCCGACAGCTCGGGCAGCGGCGTCTACGGCGTCGGCCAGCCGCTCACCGTCAAGCTCTCCGAGGCGGTCACCGACCCGGCGGCCCGGCAGCAGATCGAACGCGGACTCACCGTCACCTCGCAGCCCGCCGTCACCGGCGCCTGGTACTGGGTCGACGACGAGAACCTGCACTTCCGGCCGCAGGAGTACTGGCCGGCCAACACCACCGTCAAGCTCGCCTACGACCTGCCGGGCGTCCGGATCTCCGACGGCGTCTACGGCGGCGAGGAGCAGAGCCTGGCGCTGCGGACCGGCGACCGGATCGAGGCGCTGGTCGACGCGGGCACCGACCAGCTGACGTACAAGCGCAACGGCGAGGTGGTGAAGACCATCCCGGTCACCACCGGCAAGCCCGGCTTCGACACCCGCAACGGCGTCAAGGTGGTGCTCGGCCAGGAGTCGGACGTCCGGATGAGCAGCGAGACGATCGGCATCGCGGCGGGCAGCAGCGAGTCCTACGACCTGGACGTGAAGTGGGCGACCCGGGTCACCTGGAGCGGCGAGTACGTGCACGCCGCGCCGTGGTCGGTGTGGGCGCAGGGCAAGGAGAACGTCAGCCACGGCTGCACCGGCATGAGCACCGACGAGGCGAAGTGGTTCTTCGACAACACCCGGGTCGGTGACATCGTGCAGGTGGTCAACAGCAAGGGCCACGAGATGGAGCCGTTCGGCAACGGCTTCGGCGACTGGAACATCGGCTTCGACGAGTACGTGAAGCACAGCGCGCTGGGCAAGCCGGTCAGCACGGCGGCCCCCGAGGAGGGGGTGAACGCGACGCCGGGCGCGTCGGCGAGCGCGAGCGTTCCGGCATCGACGTCGGCTTCGGCGTCGGCGCCGGCGCCGGAGGTGCGGGCCGCGGGCCGGTGAGGCGCGGCGGGTGCGGCGAGGTCCGCCCGGGGAGCCAGGAGCTCCCGCCGGGCGGACCTCGCCGTCGTCGCGGCGCGCGGCCCTACGCGGCGGGGCGGGTGCGGGTGCGGGACATCAGCAGCCAGTACGCGGCGGCGGCGGTGAGCATCCCGGCCGGGAGGGAGAGGTCGGTGCCGTCGAGGGCCCCGGCGATCCAGCCGGTGAACAGCCGGGTGGAGAGGCAGAGCGTCGCGGCGGCGGTGCCGAGCAGGAGGGCGGCGGCGCCGGCCGGGTTGACGCCGCCGGAGTACCAGTGGGGGGAGGCGGGGCTCTCGTCGGCCAGGTCGGGGCCGTGGTAGCGGTTGCGGCGCCACAGCAGGTCGGCGGCGTAGACGGCCATCACCGGGCCGGTGAGCGCGACCATCAGCTCCAGCACGTCGTTGACGGTGTCCAGGAAGTTGGAGACCAGCAGCGCGTACAGGGTGAGGGCGACGCCGAGCGTCCCGTCCAGGACGACGCTGCGGGAGCGGCGCAGGCGCAGGCCGACGGCCTGCAGGGCGAGGCCGGAGGAGTACGCGGTCATGGCGTTGTTGGCGACCGCGCTGAGCACGACGGCGAGCAGGAAGAGCGGCCGGAACCAGCCGGGGAGGACGGCGGTGAGGGCGGACTGCGGGTCCGTCATGTCCAGGGTGGTGGCGGCCAAGGTGCCCAGCGCGGTGAACAGGACGCTGGGGACGAAGGCGCCCAGCGCCGTCCAGCCGGCCACCGCGCGCGGGGAGGAGGTGCGCGGGAGGTAGCGGGAGAAGTCGGCGCCGGTGGAGTAGGACAGCGGGGCGGAGGCGATCAGCGCGGTGCCGCCGGCCAGCGCGGCGACCAGGGCGGCGCCGTGCAGCGGCTCGGCGGGCCGGTAGTGCCAGTCGGTGTGGCCGCCGGTCAGCAGGTAGCCGCTGAGCAGCAGGAAGACCGCGGTCAGCACGAGGGTGAACGGCCCGTACAGCCGGACGATGGTGGCGTGGCCGTACACCGAGATGGCCAGCGTGGCGGCCGCGATCAGCACGACGAGCAGGACCTTGAGCGGGGTGCCGGGGGTGAGCCCGGCCCGTTCGGCGAGGCCGGAGGCGGCGAGCGCGGCGGCCGCCCAGTTGAGGGCGAGGTAGCAGACCGAGACCAGCCAGCCGGTGACGGCGGTGTTCACCCGGTTGCCGCGGACGCCGAAGACCGCCCGCATGATGACCTCGCTGGGGGCGCCGGCGGCCGGGCCGCTGACGGCGAGCAGGCCGACGCAGGCCCAGAGCAGGTTGCCGGCCACGATGACCGCGAGCGACTGCCACAGGTCGAGGCCGATCAGCACCAGGGTGCCGCCGACCACCAGGTTGAGGTAGCTCACGTTGGGGGCGGCCCAGACGGCGAACAGGTCGCGGGGGCGGCCGTGGCGTTCGGAGTCGGGGATGTGGTCGATGCCGTGGGCCTCGATCCGTCCGGCCCGGTCGGCGGCGGGCGGGGGAGTGGGGAGCTCCGTGCGGGGGTCTGGAATCGTGGATTCCATGGAGTCCTCCGAGGTTTCGAGTGCGGGTGCCGGTGCGGTCGGCGGTGCGGGAGCGGC
The DNA here is from genome assembly GCF_042670125.1 of Kitasatospora sp. NPDC057198. Classification (NCBI taxonomy): domain Bacteria; kingdom Bacillati; phylum Actinomycetota; class Actinomycetes; order Kitasatosporales; family Streptomycetaceae; genus Kitasatospora; species Kitasatospora sp. NPDC057198. Next base: position 9,633 of record NZ_JBHUWH010000087.1, read on the forward strand.
CGATGCGGAAGGCGGCTTGTCTATTGGTCGCACATCCAATAGCGTGCGGGGCATGTCGTCAAGCGACCGGCCGAAACGGGTGCGCAAGAACCCCGAGGCCAGGCGGGCGGAGATCGTGGCCACCGCGGCCCGGATCGCCCTCGCCGAGGGCCTGGAGTGCATCACGATGCGGCGGGTCGCCGAGGAGCTGGACGTCCGCCCCGGACTGATCAGCCACTACTTCCCGGTGGCCGAGGAGCTCGTCGCCGAAGCCTTCGGCGCCGCCGCGTCCGGGGAGCTGGCCGAGCTGCTGCCCGCCGCCGACGCCGCCCTCCCGGCGGTGCGGCGCCTGGCCCGCTTCCTCGGCCGCACCGAGGGGCCGCGCTACGACGAGCTGAGCCGGCTGTGGCTGAACGCCCGCCACCTCAGCCGGTTCCGCCCCGCCCTGCGGGAACGGGTCGGCCGGCAGGAGGCGCACTGGCGCGAGGCGCTGACGGCCCTGCTGGCCGACGGCGTCGCCGCCGGGGAGTTCCGCACCCCGGACGCGCACGTCACCGCCGTCCAGCTCCTGGTCGTCCTGGACGGCCTGGGGGCGCACGCCAACACCGACCGCACCGGGCGACCCGGGGCGGTCACCGGGATGGCGCACGCCCTCGCCGAACGCGAACTCGGCCTCCCGGCCGGGGCGCTCGGCAGCCCGCACCGACCGCACCACCGCTGAGGAGCCCCCCGTGCACCCCGACCTCGTCCTGACCAACGCCCGGCTGCTCGACCCCGGCAGCGGGGCCTTCCTGCCGCACGACACGCTCGTGCTGAGCGGCGGCCGGATCGCCGGGTACGGGCCGGACGCGGGGCGGGGCGGCGGCGCCGAGACGGTCGACCTGGACGGCGCGGTGGTCGTCCCCGGCCTGGTGGACGGCCACCTGCACCCCGTCTCGGGCGCCGAGCGCACCGCCGGGGCGGACCTCTCCGGCTGCACCGACCTGGCCGGGCTGCGGGCCGAACTGGCAGTGGCTCGCAGGGAGTTGAAGGACGGCCAGTGGCTGCGCGGCTGGGGCCTGGACCCGAACGCCTTCGGCGGCCTGCCGGTCTCGGCCGACAGCGTCGGCCCGGTGCTGGACGGCGTCCCGGCCGCGATCGACCTGTTCGACGCGCACTCGATGCTGGTCAGCCGGCGGGCGCTGGAACTGGCCGGCATCGACGGGCCGCGCCGCTTCGAGCAGGGCTCGGCCGAGGTGGTCTGCGACGCCGCCGGCCGCCCCACCGGCCTGCTGCTGGAGGACGCCGCCTGCGAACTCGTCGAGGCGGTCGCCCCCCGGCCGAGCTTCGAGGAGCTCTGCCGGGCCACCGCCGACGTACTGCGGCGGATGGCCGCGGCGGGCCTCACCGGCGGCCACGCGATGGACGCCAACGGGGAGAGCCTGGCCGTCTACGCCGCCCTGGAGGAGCGCGGACAACTCCCGCTCCGGCTGCGGATCGCCCCCTGGGTGCAGCCCGGCGCGGGCCCGGCCGAGCTGGCCGAACTGGTCCGGCGCCAGGGCGGGGGCGGCCGGCGCTGGCGGGTCGCCGGGGCCAAGCTGTTCATGGACGGCACCATCGACAACGGCACCGCCTGGCTGGAGCACCCCGACTGCCACGGCGAGTCCACCGGCGCGTTCTGGCCCGACCCCGCCGCCTACACCCGGGTGATCGGCGAACTGCACCGGGCCGGGGTGCCGACCGCCACCCACGCGATCGGCGACGCGGCCGTCCGGCACGTCCTGGACGCGGTGCAGCGGGCCGTCGCCGAGCACGGCCCGGGTGCCCGGCACCGGATCGAGCACATCGAGACGGTGCCCGACGACACCGTCGCCCGGTTCGCCGCACTGGGCGTCACCGCCTCCATGCAGCCCACCCACTGCACCGACTACACCCGGGCCGACCACACCGACAACTGGTCCCGGCGGCTCGGCGAGGAGCGCGCCGGAAGGGCCTTCCGCTGCCGCGACCTGGCCGACGCCGGAGCCCGGGTCGTCCTCGGCTCGGACTGGCCGATCGCCCCGTTCGAACCGCTGGGCGTGATGGCCGGCGCCCGCCACCGCCGCCCCAGCCGCGACCTGAGCCGGCCCCCGCACCTGCCCGGCCAGGCCCTCACCCCGCTGCGGGCGCTCGCCGGGTACACCCTGGCCCCGGCCTGGGCGGCGGGCGAGGAGGCCCATGCCGGGCGGCCGGTCCCCGGCTTCCGGGCCGACCTGACGGTGCTGGCGGACGACCCGCTGACCGTGCCGGACACCGAACTGGCCCGGCTGCCGGTGCTGATGACGGTGCTCGACGGCGAGGTCACCCACCGGGCGGTGTGAGGCGTACGGACGGCGGCGGCCGGTCCTCCGGAAGGGGGGCCGGCCGTTCGGCGTCTCAGCGGTAGGCCACGTCGAGCGCGGTGGCGATGGCGGCCAGCGCCTCGTCGCGGGTGAGGCCGAGGCGGGCGGCGCGGGCCGCGTACTCGGCGGCGGCGCCGGCGGCCAGCCGGTGCGCGGTGTCGCCGGTGGGGGCGACGGTGGTGCCGGCCCGGCCGTGCGTCTCGACCACGCCGTCGGCCTCCAGCTCGCGGTAGGCGCGGGCCACCGTGTTCGCCGCCAGGCCGAGCTGCTCGGCCAGCGCGCGGACGGTGGGGAGCTTCAGGCCGACCGGGAGCTCGCCCGTGCGGGCCAGCGCCGCGACCTGCGAGCGGATCTGCTCGTACGGCGGGGCGGGGGACTGGGCGTCGATCACCAGGTGCACCCGGTCAACATAACAGGGCGCCGGGCCGGAACCGCCCCGGAAAGCCAGAACCCCCACCGGCCGGAGCCGGTGGGGGTTCTGACGTGGCGTGACAGCTGAGCGGGATCAGTGGTGGCCGTGGCCGCTGGTGATCTCGCGGTACTCCTCGCTGGTGGGCTTGGCGATCTGGTTGCCCTCGCCGTAGAAGCCCTCGGAGAGCTTCACCCGGGTCTTGGTGACCACGCCGGCCTTGCGGGCCACACCGTTCTCGTCCGTCTCGGCGGGCAGCTCCAGCGGCCGGGGCTGCTCGTGGGCGGTGAGGGTGTGCAGGTCCTTCTGCGACAGCGGGGTGTGGACCTCGACGAACTCACCGTGCGGCAGGCGCTTGATGATGCCGGACTCGCGCCCGTGCAGCACCTTGTCCTTGTCGCGGCGCTGCAGGCCGAGGCACCAGCGCTTGGTGACGATGAAGGTGAGGACCGGCACCACGAAGAAGCCGACGCGGACCGCGTAGGTGATCGTGTTGATCGACATGTGCAGGTGGGTGGCGAACAGGTCGTTGCCGCCGCCGACCAGCAGGACCAGGTACAGCGCGATCCAGGCCGCGCCGAACGCGGTGCGGACCGGGGCGTTGCGCGGGCGGTCCAGGATGTGGTGCTCGCGCTTGTCGCCGGTGACCCAGGACTCGATGAACGGCCACACCGCGATGGCGACCAGCACCAGCGGGAAGATCATCAGCGGGATGAACACGCCCAGGTTCAGCGTGTGGCCGCCCCAGACCGAGATCTCCCAGCCCGGCATGAAGCGGATCAGGCCCTCGGCGAAGCCCATGTACCAGTCGGGCTGGGCGTCGGTCGACACCTGGTCCGGACGGTACGGGCCGTACGCCCACACCGGGTTGATCGTGGCGACCGCGGACATCACCGCGATGATGCCGAAGACCAGGAAGAAGAAGCCGCCGGCCTTCGCCATGTAGACCGGCATCAGCGGCATGCCGACGACGTTCTTCTCGGTCTTGCCCGGACCCGCCCACTGGGTGTGCTTGTGGTAGAAGACCAGGATCAGGTGCGCCACCAGCAGGCCCAGCATGATGCCCGGGATGAGCAGCACGTGGATGGTGAAGAAGCGCGGGATGATGTCGGTGCCCGGGAACTCGCCGCCGAACAGGAACATCTGGATGTAGGTGCCGACGATCGGCACCGCCAGGATCGCGCCCTCCATGAAGCGGATGCCGGTGCCCGACAGCAGGTCGTCCGGCAGCGAGTAGCCGAAGAAGCCGTCGAAGAAGCCCAGGCACAGCAGCAGGAAGCCGAACAGCCAGTTGATCTCGCGCGGCTTGCGGAACGCGCCGGTGAAGAAGACGCGCATCATGTGGACGAACATCGCGGCCACGAAGACCAGCGCGGCCCAGTGGTGGATCTGGCGGATCAGCAGACCGCCGCGGACCTCGAAGCTGATGTTCACCGTGGAGGCGTACGCCTCCGACATCTTGATGCCGTTCAGCGGCAGGTAGGTGCCGTGGTAGACGGTCTCCGCCATGCTCGGCTTGAAGAACAGCGTCAGGTACACACCCGTGAGGATGATGATGATGAAGCTGTAGAGGCAGATCTCACCGAGCATGAAGGACCAGTGGTCCGGGAAGATCTTGCGCAGGTTGGCCTTGGCCAGGGAGTAGATCCCCAGCCGGCCGTCGACCCAGTCGGCGGTCGCCTCGGCCTTGTTGGCGGGCTTGGCCCGGGTGCTGGCCGGCTTGGAGGCACTGTTCCTCGTGCCGCTTGCGGAACTCATCGCGGACGCTCCCAGTAGCTCGGGCCGACGGGCTCGTCGAAGTCGCCGGTGGCGATCAGGAAGCCCTGCTCATCGGTGGTGATCTTCAGCTGCGGCAGCGGGTGGCCGGCCGGGCCGAAGATGACGCGAGCGCCGTCCGCCAGGTCGAAGGTCGACTGGTGGCAGGGGCAGAGCGCGTGGTGGGTCTGCTGCTCGTACAGCGAGATCGGGCAGCCGACGTGGGTGCAGATCTTCGAGTAGGCGAGGATGCCCTCGAAGCCCTTCTCCCGGGACTTGTCGTCCTTGATGTCCTCCGGGGCGATCCGGATGAGCATCAGGGCGTCCTTGGCGATCTGCTGCTGGAAGTCCTCGGCCGACTCCTCGAGGCCCTCGGGCTTCGCGAAGGTCAGCGAGCCCTGGATGATGTCCTCGGGCTTCATGGCCGTGTCGGTGTTCATGTTGACCAGGCGGATCGGCTTGCTCGGCTCCGCCTTGTCCCAGCCGGTGTGCAGCAGCTTCTTCTCCGGCAGCGGACCGAGGTCGCGCAGCAGCACCACGCCGGACAGCGGCACCAGGGCCATCGAGCCGATCAGGGTGTTGCGGATCATCTTGCGGCGGCCGAAGCCGGACTCCGCGGCACCGGTCTTGAACTGCTCGATGACGTCGTTGCGGACGTCGTCGTCGGCCTCGATCGGGTGGCGCTCGGCCGGCAGCTCGTGGTCCGACATCAGGGTGCGGGCCCAGTGGACCGCGCCCGCGCCGATGCAGAACAGCGCGACGCCGAGGGTCATGCCCAGGGCGAAGTTCAGCGCGCTGACGTGGCCCAGCGGGAAGATGTAGACCAGCTTGTCGGCGTCGATCGACGCGTAGGACGCGATGAAGCCGATGGTCGCCAGCATCGAGACCACGAACAGCAGCGACACCTGGCGCTCGGCCCGCTTGGCGGCCCGCTCGTCGATGTCGGTCCGACGCGGTTCGTGGGCCGGCAGGCCCGGGTCGGCGAACGGGTCGTCGTGGGAGACGACGTCCGTGCCGTGGGAGGCGCCGTGCGCCTCCGGCAGGTTCTCTGACATGTCGTGGCTCATGACTTCTTGGCCTTGGTGGTGTGGGCGGCGACCCAGATCGCGATGGCGATCAGCGTGCCGAGACCGAAGATCCAGCCGAACAGGCCCTCGGTCACCGGACCGAGGCTGCCCAGGGCGAGACCACCCGGGTTGGGCTCGTCGTTCGTGTGGCGGACGAACGCCACGATCTCGCGCTTCTGCTCCTCCGGCATGGTGGTGTCGGGGAAGGAGGGCATGTTCTGCGGGCCGGTCTGCATGGCCTCGTAGATGTGCTTCGCGTCCACGCCTTCGAGGGACGGGGCGTACTTGCCGTTGGTCAGCGCGCCGCCCTTGCCGGCGAAGTTGTGGCACTGGGCGCAGTTGGTGCGGAACAGCTCGCCGCCCTTGGCGACCTGCTCGGCGTTGGTCTTCTCGTTCGTGGACGGCTCGTACTGCTCGGTGGTCGGGGCCACCGGGCCGGGGCCGAGCGAGGCCACGTAGGCGGCCAGCTGGTCGATCTCGGCCTGCGAGTAGATGTTCTTCTTGCGCGGGACCTGGGCGCCCGGCTGCTGGGCCGGCATGCGGCCGGTGCCGACCTGGAAGTCGACCGCGGCGGAACCGACACCGACCAGCGACGGGCCGTCGGTGGTGCCCTGGCCGTTCAGGCCGTGGCAGGAGGAGCAGCCGACGGCGAAGAGCTTCTTGCCCTCGTCGATGGCGAGCGACTGCGCGGAGCTGTCGGCCTGCGCCTTCTCGGCGGGCGCGAAAGCGGCGTACAGCCCCCCGGTGGCCGCCAGGGCGAGAAGTAGGACGACGACCGCCGCCAGTGGGTGGCGCCGTCGTGCGGAGAGCTTTTTCACGGATTAACCCCGGTGTCAGGATCTGGTCGGCAGCAGCCTGCCCCCGACTCCCACGCGTCGAGGTGACGCCGGGTCAGGGGCGGGGCGGCTGTTACTTGATCAGGTAGATGGTCGCGAACAGGCCGATCCACACGACGTCGACGAAGTGCCAGTAGTACGACACCACGATCGCCGCGGTTGCCTGCTCGTGGGTGAACCGCCGCGCCGCGTAGGTCCGTCCGAGGACCAGCAGGAAGGCGATCAGACCACCCGTCACGTGGAGTCCGTGGAAGCCGGTGGTCAGGTAGAACACCGTGCCGTACGGGTCGGAGGACAGCGAGAGGCCGTCCTTCTTGACCAGCTCGGTGTACTCGAAGATCTGGCCGCCGATGAAGATGGCGCCCATCACGAAGGTGATCGTGAACCACGAGCGCAGCTTCTTCACGTCACCGCGCTCGGCGGCGAACACGCCGAGCTGGCAGGTGAGCGAGGAGAGCACCAGGATCGTGGTGTTGACCGAGGAGAACGGCACGTTGAGGGCATGGGCCTTCTCGTGCCAGAACTCGGCGCCCTTGACCGAGCGGAGGGTGAAGTACATCGCGAACAGGGCCGCGAAGAACATCAGCTCCGAGCTCAGCCAGACAATGGTTCCGACGCTGACCAGGTTCGGCCTGTTGACCGCTCCGTGCGCGTGTCCGGTTTCTGTTGCTGTTGCTGTCGCCACGACGGACATTATGTCGGTCCCTTATTCCGTCTTCACGCCGGGGGGTCTCCCTCGGAGTGTCCGGTGCGTGAGGTATGCCCGCCTCGCGCACCGCCCGTTTTCTGACGGTTGTTCGGAGCGGGTGACCGCGCTGGGCCGGCGGGGTGACCCCGGGGCGCGGCGGCTTGAGCGAGATCGCGTCGGGGTCTCCGCAGGACGCGCGCGCGGGAGTAGCATCCGTCCCAGGACGTGGTCCGGGTCACACTGGGCCGTTCGGTCGGGGCCGCCCGGCGTGGGCACACATATAAGAGGACGAGCACCAGGAAGCAGGGGCCATGGCGCAGCACTCCGACGAGACGCTCACCGTTCTCGTCTACAGCGACGACCGCAACACCCGTGAGCAGGTGACCCTCGCCCTCGGCCGGCGGCCCGCCGCGGACGTCCCGGCCCTCGAGTACCTGGAGTGCGCCACCGCCCCCGCGGTGCTGCGCGCCCTGGAGAAGGGCGGGATCGACCTCTGCGTGCTGGACGGCGAGGCCGCCCCCGTCGGCGGGCTCGGCCTCACCCGGCAACTGAAGGACGAGATCTACGGCTGCCCGCCGGTCCTGGTCGTGATCGGCCGCCCGCAGGACTCCTGGCTCGCCGCCTGGAGCCGGGCCGACGCGGCCATCTCGCACCCCGTCGACCCGGTCGCCCTGGCCGACGCCGCGACCGCGCTGCTGCGGGCCCGGCTCGCCCGGCGGGCACCCGCCGGGCGCTGACCGTCCCACCGCCGCGTCTCAACTGGAGAGAAGGGGACGGCAACCCCGGGCGGCCGTCCCCGCTCCCTCGATAGGCTGACGTCCATTCCTCTGGAACGTAGACGAGAGCTGGAGTCGGCCATGGTGAACGCGCACTCTGCGAACGGCGGTAGCGACCCCGCGCAGGTGGTCCGCACCTGGCCCGACCTGCTGAGCTCGCTGCTGGGGGGCGACGACCTCTCGCAGGCCGACACCGCCTGGGCGATGGACCGCATCATGAGCGGCGAGGCCAGCCCCGTCCAGGTCGCTGGGTTCCTGATCGCCATGCGCGGCAAGGGCGAGACGGTCGAGGAGATCGCCGGCCTGGTCGAGGCGATGTACGCGCACGCCCTCCCGCTGGACATCCCCGGGCCGGCCGTCGACATCGTCGGCACCGGCGGCGACCGGGCCAAGACCGTCAACATCTCCACCATGTCCGCGGTGGTCGCCGCCGCCGCCGGCGCCAAGGTCGTCAAGCACGGCAACCGGGCCTCCTCCTCCGCCTCCGGCTCCTCGGACGTGCTCGGACGGCTCGGCGTCAACCTCGACCTCTCCGCGGAGCGGGTCGCGGCGACGGCCGAGGAGGTCGGCCTGACCTTCTGCTTCGCCGCCAAGTTCCACCCCTCGATGCGCCACACCGCCCAGGCGCGCGCGGAGCTGGCCGTCCCCACGGTCTTCAACATCCTCGGCCCGCTCACCAACCCGGCCAAGGTCACCTCGCACGCCGTCGGCTGCTTCGACACCCGGCTGGCCGGGCTGATCGCCGGCGTGCTGGCCCGGCGCGGCGCCCGGGGCCTGGTCTTCCGCGGCGACGACGGGCTCGACGAGCTGACCGTCACCACCACCTCGAACGTGTGGGTCGTCCGGGACGGCCAGGTCACCGAGACCCGGTTCGACCCGCGGGACGTCGGGATCGAACTGGTCGGCATCGAGGCGCTGCGCGGCGCGGACCCGGAGTACAACGCGGACGTCGCCCGCCGGGTGCTGGGCGGCGAGCGCGGGCCGGTACGGGACGCCGTCGTGCTCAACAGCGCGGCCGCGCTGGTCGCGCTGGAGCTGGGGGACGCACCGCTCACCGAGCAGATCGCGGCGGCGATGACGCGGACGGCGGCGGCGATCGACTCCGGCGCGGCGGGGGAACTGCTGAAGCGCTGGGCCGAGGTCACGCAAGCCTGAGAGCTGGGGAGGGCACCGCCAGGGGCTCGGGGAACGGCGAGCCCGTGGCTGCTGACGGTTCACTGCCGGAGCGCGCGGCTGCTTTTGGTTCTGTTCAAGGCACGCAGCAGCACGGACTTTCCGGTGGGCTCCGGCCGTCAGCAGCACGGACCCGCCGTTCCCCGGGCCCCTGGCGGTGCTCTCCCGAGTCCCTGGCGGTTGTCTCGGGATGTGGGCGGGTGTTGAGACGGGGGCGGTGTCGTGTACTGTCTTCGCCAGGTCATGAGTGACAGCGCGAAGCCCCAGCTGGCTGTCCGGCAACCCTCCGTCCGTGGCGGGGTGCCCTGGGTGAGGACCGGGCTGCGTGGCGACAAGTCCGCGTGGCAAGCGCGGACTTCCGGTGTCTCTCCTCCGGGGTCCTGACCCTGTGGAGGAGTGCACCCATGTCCGTGACCACCGAGATCTGTGAGCCGCTCGCCGTGCTGGGCGCGGACGTCGAGGTGCCGCTGGCCTCCGGCGAGAAGGTCGGGTATGCGGCGCTGGACTACGCGGCGAGCGCCCCGGCGCTGAAGCGGGTGTGGGACGACGTCGCGGCGTACGCGCCGTACTACGGGTCGGTGCACCGCGGGGCCGGGTACCTGTCGCAGCTGTCGACCGACCTGTTCGAGCAGAGCCGGCGGACCGTCGCGGAGTTCCTGGACCTGCGGGACGGGGACCAGGTGGTGTTCACCCGGGCCACCACCGACTCGCTGAACCTGCTGGCGGGGGCGGTCCCGGCCGGGACCGAGGTGTTCGCGTTCGAGACCGAGCACCACGCCTCGCTGCTGCCGTGGCGGCGCGAGGGCCTGGCGGTGCGCTACCTGCGGGCGCCGCGTTCGCACGCCGAGGCGGTGGCGGCGCTGGAGGAGGCGCTGCTCGGCGCGGCCGAGGGCCCGAAGCTGTTCTGCGTGACCGGGGCGTCGAACGTCACCGGCGAGCTGTGGCCGGTGAAGGAGCTGACCGCGGTCGCGCACCGGTACGGCGCCCGGGTGGTGCTGGACGCGGCCCAGTTGGCGCCCCACCACCGGGTCTCGGTGCGGGAGTTGGACGTCGACTGGGTGGCGTTCTCCGGGCACAAGCTGTACGCGCCGTTCGGCGCGGGCGTGCTGGCGGGCCGCTCCGACTGGCTGGACGCGGCCGAGCCGTACCTGGCCGGCGGCGGGGCGAGCCGGACGGTGGCCCGGGAGCTGGACGGCTCGGTGGCGGTCGAGTGGCACACCGGCCCGGCGCGGCACGAGGCCGGTTCGCCGAACGTGATCGGCGCGTACGCGATCGCCTCGGCCTGCCGGGCGCTGGACGAGGCGGGCTTCGAGGCGCTGGAGGCCCGGGAGCGGGCGCTGGTGGCGAAGCTGACCGATGGCCTGGCGGGCATCCCCGAGGTGCGGGTGCTCAACCTGTTCGGCGAGGGCTCCGACCGGGTCGGCGTCGTCTCGTTCGTGGTGCGCGGCTGGAACAGCTCGCACTTCTCGGCCGCGCTGTCCGCCGAGTACGGCATCGGCGTCCGGGACGGGTTGTTCTGCGCGCACCCGCTGGTGCGCACCCTGCTCGGCGGGGAGTCGGGGGCGGCGCCCCACCAGGAAGCTGTCTGCGGGGCGCCGGAGCCGTCGCTGCCCGGCGAGCGCAGCCTGAACGCGATCCGGGTCAGCTTCGGCGCCGGGACCCCGGTCGAGCACGTCGACCGGTTCCTGACCGCCGTCCGCGAGCTGGTCAGCGACGGCGCGAAGTGGAGCTACCGCAACGAGGGCGGCCGCTGCGTCGTCGACACCCGGCGCTGAGCGGCGCTCAGCCGTCCAGGCCGAGCGAGAACGCGGCCTCCAGGTCGTGCTGGGAGTAGGTGCGGAAGGCGATGTGGGTCTCGGTGTTGGTGACGCCCGGGACCTTGTTGAGGCGGCCGGGGATCACCTCGGCCAGGTCCTCGTGGCCCCGCACCCGGACCATCGCGACCAGGTCGTAGGTGCCGGTGACGGAGTAGACCTCGCTGACGCCCTCGATGGCGGCGATCGCCTCGGCGATCTCGGGGATCCGGTCGACGTCGGTGTTGATGAGGACGATCGCGGTGATCACTGAGCGACTCCTGTTCGAGAAGGTGGGCCCAGGGTATCGCCCGCCGGACGGGCGGCCCAGGCGAACAGCCAGCCCGTCACGAAGCCGATCACGTGCACCAGGTACGCCACCCCGTCGCCGCCGGAGGTGACCGACCAGAACTGCAGGACGAACCACAGGCCGAGCACCAGCCAGGCCGGGAAGCGCAGCGGCAGGAACAGCAGCAGCGGCACCAGCGCGGTCACCCGACCCCTCGGGTACAGCCGCAGGTACGCGCCCAGCACCCCGGCGATCGCGCCGGACGCGCCGACCAGCGCCCGCACCGCGTCCGGGGTGCCCGACTCGGCCAGCGCGTAGCCGTAGGTGGCCAGCACGCCGATCGCCAGGTAGCCGGTCAGGAAGCGGATCCGGCCCAGCCGGGCCTCCACCGCCGGGCCGAAGACGAACAGGAACAGCAGGTTGCCGATCAGGTGCAGCCAGCCCGCGTGGACGAACAGCGCGGTCAGCGCCGACAGTTCGGGGATCTTGCCGGGGGTGGCCGGCAGCACGCAGCCGGGCGCCGCCGGGGGGAGCGCCGACAGCTGGGCGGCCGTCAGCGGGTGGCCGCCGAGCAGTTCGGCCGGGACGGCGCCCCAGCGGTGCTCGTAGCGCTGCTCGGCGCAGGCGCGGGCGTCCCCGCTGCCGTACAGCGGATTGAGGCCGGACGGGCCGACCAGCATGGCCAGCGCGGTCAGCGCGATCAGCAGGTACGTGGCGACCGGGGTGCGGACGGCCCGCTCGGCCGCCGGCGAGCCGGCCCGGGCGGGGGCGGAGAGCACCATGCCGGTCAGCATTCCTCGGGGGCGCACCCGCGACACCGGGCGCTGCTCCGGCCGGGTGAGCGTCCGGGCTGTGGACCGGTGATCCGTCCGTCCGGCGGCAGGCAATAGGCTGGAGGCCCGGAACCGGGACCAGCCGAGAGGGACCACTGATGAGCATTGCCGCGCCGACCGCCGAGACCCGCTGGCGCTGCACCCTGTGCGGCAACCTGACCCGCTTCGACGTCACCCGTTCGTCCCGGGTGACCGACTTCCTGCACTTCGACCTCTCCGGCGAGTCCAAGGTCGAGGAGACCCAGGTGCTCTCCGAGACCATCGAGTCGGTGCGCTGCCGCTGGTGCAACGCCGTCGACCAGGTCGAGCTGGTGGCCCGCCCCGGCGCCGAGGAGGCCCCGGAGGGCGACGCCCAGCAGGGCTGACGCCGCACCGACCGCCCCGCGTTCCCGTCCGCCCCGGACGGGGGCGCGGGGCGGACTCGTCGGCGGGGTGCTGTCGGTGCGGCACGGTAG
>NZ_JBHUWH010000088.1:0-21999 GCF_042670125.1 Kitasatospora sp. NPDC057198
GCCACGTTTTCTTCGTCCCCTATTTAGACGCCTTAAAAACAATGCTTGTAGACGTGAATGGTTGCACGGCGGAGAATAATTGCGCAAGCGTTGACGCCATGGCTGAATGTGGACGTGGTGGATCAGATGAAGGAGCGCGAGGTCACGGACGTCGCGACGCTGAAGGCCCTAGCGGACCCGCTGCGGCTGGCCGTGCTCGGGGTGCTGATGAAGCGCGACCCGGAGCCGGTGTCGGTGAAGGAGGTCGCCGCCGAGCTCGACGAGGCGCCGACCAAGCTGTATCGGCACGTCAAGCAGCTGGAGCAGACCGGGCTGGTGTACGTGGCGGAGACCCGGCTGGTCTCCGGGATCGTGGAGAGCCGCTACCGCTCGGCGCAGCAGTCACTGCGGCTGTCGCCGCAGGTGTTCGCGGAGGGCGGGGAACAGCCGGCCGTGCTGGAGGCGGTGCTGGCCGCGATGGACCTGGTGCGCTCCGAGTTCCAGCGGTACTTCCTGGCGGGACGGGTCGACATGGCCCCGGAGAAGCGGGCCGGCAAGTTCGCGCACGCCACCCTCCGGCTCAGCCCGGAACGGCTGCGGCGACTGCGCGAACGGATCGACGGGGCGCTGGACGAGGCGTTCGCGGGGGACGACTCCGCCGACCCGGACGCCGTCGAGGCGACCCTGTTCGCGCTGCTCTACACGGTGGACCCGCCGAAGGCCGAGCAGAGCTAGTGCCGCGTCAGGCAACCTTTGCCGTGAAGGAGCGGCGTCCGGTGCGTGCTATCGGCGTGCCGGCCGGAAGCCCTCGTACTGGATGTACTTGGGTTTTCGGCCGGTGCGGCGAGAGTGCGTGCCGGGCGTCGCGACGGGCGAAGGTTGCCTGACGCGGCACTAGACGTACCGCTCCAGGATCGAGGACTCGGCGAGCCGGGACAGCCCCTCGCGCACCGAGCGGGCCCGGGTCTCGCCGACGCCCTCGACGGTCTGCAGGTCGTCGATCGAGGCGGCGAGCAGCTTCTGCAGGCCGCCGAAGTGGTCGACCAGCCGCTCGATGACGGTGTTGGGCAGCCGCGGCACCTTGGCCAGCAGCCGGTAGCCGCGCGGGGAGACCGCGGAGTCCAGCGACTCCGGGGTGCCGGTGTAGCCGAGCGCCTTGGCGACGGTCTGCAGGTCGAGCAGTTCGGCGTGGGTGAGCGCCTCCAGGTCGGCGAGCACCTCGGCGACGGTGCGGCCCTTCTTGGCGGCGCGGTCCGGGAAGTAGTCGCGCACGACGAGTTCGCGCTCCGGCTCGACGCCGGCGATCAGCTCGTCCAGCTGGAGCGACAGCAGCCGGCCGTCGGTGCCCAGCTCCAGCACGTACCCGGCGATCTCGCCGGCGATCAGCCGGACCATCTCCAGGCGCTGCACCACCGCCGAGACGTCCCGGACGGTGACCAGGTCCTCGATCTCCAGCGCGGAGAGGGTGCCGGCCACCTCGTCGAGGCGGAGCTTGTAGCGCTCCAGGGTGGCGAGCGCCTGGTTGGCGCGGGACAGCACGGTGGTGGAGTCCTCCAGCACCCGGCGGGCGCCGTTGACGTAGATGGCGATCAGCCGCATCGAGTGCGAGACCGCGACCACCGGGTAGCCGGTCTGCCGGTTGACCCGCTCCGCGGTGCGGTGGCGGGTGCCGGTCTCGTCGGTGGGGATGTTCGCGTCCGGCATCAGGTGGACGCCCGCGCGCAGGATCTTCGCGTGGTCCTTGTCGAGGATCACCGCGCCGTCCAGCTTGCACAGTTCGCGCAGCCGGGTGGCGGTGAACTCGACGTCCAGCACGAAACCGCCGGTGCACAGCGCGTCCACGCTCTTGTCGAAGCCGAGGACGATCAGGCCGCCGGTGTTGGCCCGGAGCACCCGCTCCAGGCCGTCCCGCAGTGCCGTGCCCGGCGCGATCGCACTGAGGGAGGCCCGCAGCAGGGCCTCCTCGCGGGAGGACTTGTCCGCCCGGTCGATGGCTGCCACGTGACTCCTTGGGCCGACCCGAACCGTGTGCCGCGGCGGCCGACGGTCTGTCGGTCTGTCTGATGTTGCTGCGAATGATGCCTATGAGCAGCTGAAGTCTAACTGCGTACGGCCTCGGCGGGGCGTGGGTCAGGCCAGTTCGTCCGAGTCGACCGGCTCCCAGCCCGCCATCAGCTCCTCCGGGAAGGCCGGGACGGGGGCCCGGTCGCGGGCCCGGGCGAGTGCCTGGGCGCCCGGATCCGCGGGGGTGCGGGCGGGCGGTGCCGCGTCCGCCTTGGGCTTCGAGCGGGGGCGGCGGCCCGGGATCGCGCGCAGCGCCTCGCCGATGTCGGCGACCTCCACCACCTTCATGCCCGCCGGGACCTTGCCCGGGTCCGGCGGGACGAGGGCGTGCGTGAACCCGAGCCGGTGTGCCTCGGCGAGCCGGCGCTGCACGCCCGTCACCCGCCGCACCTCGCCCGCCAGGCCGACCTCGCCGATCGCCACCAGGTTGTTGGGCAGCGGCGTGTCGGTCGAGGAGGAGGCCACCGCCAGGGCGATCGCCAGGTCCGCCGAGGGCTCGGTGAGCTTCACGCCGCCGACGGTGGCCGTGTAGATGTCCTGCTTGCCGAGCTTCACGCCGCCGTGCCGCTCGACCACCGCCAGGATCATCGCGATCCGCGGCGACTCCAGGCCGGAGGTGGTGCGCCGCGGCGAGGGGATCTGCGAGTCGACCATCAGCGCCTGCACCTCGGCCACCAGCGGGCGCTTGCCCTCCAGCGTCACCGTCAGGCAGGTGCCGGGGACGGCCTTGTCACGGCGGGTCAGGAACAGGCCGGACGGGTCGGCCAAGCCGACGATGCCCTCGTCGTGCAGCTCGAAGCAGCCGACCTCGTCGGTCGCGCCGTAGCGGTTCTTGACGCCGCGGATCAGCCGCAGCCGGGCGTGCCGGTCTCCCTCGAAGGACAGCACCACGTCCACCAGGTGCTCCAGCAGGCGAGGGCCGGCGATCTGGCCGTCCTTGGTGACGTGGCCGACCAGCAGGGTGGCCATGCCGCGCTCCTTGGAGGCCCGGATCAGCGCGCCCGCCACCTCGCGGACCTGCGCCGGGCCGCCGGGGGCGCCGTCCAGCTCGGCGGAGGCGATGGTCTGCACCGAGTCCAGGATCAGCAGCGAGGGGTTGACCGCGTCGATGTGGCCGAGCACCGCGCCCAGGTCCTGTTCGGCGGCCAGGTAGAGGTGGTCGGAGAGGGCGTTGATCCGGTCGGCGCGCAGCCGGACCTGGCCGGCCGACTCCTCGCCGGTGACGTACAGCGTGCGGTGCCGGTCGGAGGCGGCCTTCGCCGCCACGTCCAGCAGCAGGGTGGACTTGCCGACGCCGGGCTCGCCCGCCAGCAGCACCACGGCGCCCGGCACCAGGCCGCCGCCGAGCACCCGGTCGAGCTCCGGGACGCCGGTGGAGCGGGCGGTGGCCACCTGCCCGTCGACCTGGCCGATCGGCTTGGCGGGCGCGGAGACCGGCCCGGCCGCCGTCGTCCGGATCGGGACGGCGCCGTGCTCCTCCACCGTGCCCCAGGCGTTGCACTCGGGGCAGCGGCCGACCCACTTGAGCAGTTGGGCGCCGCACTCGGTGCAGCGGTACGAGGGGCGCGGCTTGGCGGTGGTCTTGGTACGGGCAGCCATGCGGGCCACGGTAGCGCCTCGCACCGACATCGCCCGGATGTCACCCGAACGGCGTCATCCGGGCGAACAAGGAATCGGTCCTGTTACCCGAAAGAAGGACAAACGGCCGAAACCCCCCGGGTGGCGGGTTTCGGCTGCCTACCGTCGGTCGGGTGACCACCGTCCAGCCCCACCCCGTCGGCCCCTCCCCGGTACTCCGGGCGTACGGCGCGTGCGTCGACGGGCTGTTCACCTACTGCCTGTCCGTGCTCTGCGAGCACGAAGCCGCCACCGCGGCCGTCCTGGAAGTCCGCGACCTGGCCCAGCGCCACGGCGACCGGCTCGACGACCCGGCGCTGCTGCGCGCCTGGCTGTACGCGCTGGCCCGGCACCGCTGCCTGGCCCGGCTCGAGGGCGCCGCCGGCGGGGACGACGCGTCCCCGCCCGGTTCCCCGGGCACGCTGCGCGAGCGGCGGCGCGAACTCGCCTCGCTGGCCTGGCCGGAGGCGGCCGGCACCGACCCGGAGCAGCGCGAGGCGCTGGAGCTGGCGGTGCGGCACCGGCTGGACGGCGCGGAGGTCGCGGCGGTGCTCGGCCTGAGCGCCGAGGCCGCGGCGGCGCTGCTGGACGCGGCGGGCGCCGAGGTCGGCCGGACCAGGACGGCGCTGCTGGTGCTCGGCGTCGGCTCCTGCCCGGAGCTGGCCCAGCTCGGCGGCGTCGGCGCGGAGTCCTGGCGGGGCTGGGTGCTGGGCCCGGCGCTGCGCCGGGAGCTGGTGGCGCACCTGGTGGAGTGCCCGACCTGCCGGGGCACCGCGGAGCGGGTCGCCGGGCAGCTCGGGCACGGCCTGGCCGGGCTGCCGGGCCTGCCGCTGCTGGCCGCGCCCGGACCGCTGCGCCCGGCCGTGGCGCCGAGCGGCGGGACGGCGTTCCTGGCGGGCGCGGCGGCGGGCCGGCGGATCGCGCAGGGCCCGGCGGAGCCCCGGTTCGACCAGCGCGGCTTCCCCCGGCACCGGATGCCCTCGGCGCCGCGCGGTTCGGCGGTGCGGCAGCGGGTGGTGACCACCGGCGTGCTGGCGGCGGTGCTGGCCGCGCCGGTGGTGGCGCTGTGGAGCGCGCACCGGGGCGGCGCCGAGGACCACGCCTCGGCGGTGTCCTCGGTGCGGGTGGACCCGACGGCGGCGTCCGGGCAGCGCGTCCCGGTGCCGGAGCCGACGTCGGTCGCGGTGGCCGCGCTGCCGCCGGTCGCCCGGGTCTCGACGATGGAACTGGTCGGCTCGGTGACCGCAGAAACGTCCCTGCCGACGGTTCAGGGCCCGGTGGTGCCGGTGCCCTCGCCCGGGGCCGCGCCGCTGTCCAGCCCCGCGCTGACCGCCGAGCCCGTCCCGCCGCCGTCCGCCGCCACCGGGAGCCGGCTGACCGTGGAGGCGGGCGCGTACGGCAGCCGCACTGTACTGACGCTGACCAACTCCGGTGACGCGCCGCTGTCCTGGCACGCCGTGCTGGACGCGGACTGGCTGCGGCTGAGCCGGGACGCCGGCACCCTGGCCCCCGGCCAGCGGATCACCGTGACCGTCACGGTGGACGAGTCGCGCGCCCCGCAGGCCCGCTGGACGGCCCACCTGGCGCTGCCGCCGTCCAGCGCGGTGGTCACCCTGGAGGGCGGCACCGACCACCGCGGCGTGCCCACCCCGGGCCAGACGCCGACGTCCTCGCCGACGTCCACGCCGACGTCCTCGCCGAGCTCCCCGGCCGGCGGCACGGACCCGACCTCCCCCTCGTCCTCGCCCTCCGCGAGCGCCTCCGGCCCGGCCCCGTCGAGCCCCTCGCCGTCGGCGTCCGCCCCGGCCGACCCGTCCCCGTCGGCCCCCGCGTCCTCGTCCGCCCCGGCCTCGCCCTCCGCCTCCGCGCCGGCCTCCGAGCCGGCGTCCCCGAGCGCGTCCTGACGGGGCGGGCGAACGGGAGGGCGGGAGAGGTGGGAGGGAGGGGAGGGATAGGAGCGGGAGAGGAACCGGGACCGGCCGCCCGGGAGGGTGCCCGGCGGCGGTCGGGTGCCGGGTGATTCAGTCCGCCGCGGTGCGCTCGCCCGCCAGCCAGCGCTCACCGCGGGCCACGGCCTCCTCCAGCGAGGCGTCCAGGACGGGGTCGGCGGGAACGACTCCGTCCGGGCCGAGCAGTCCGGCCAGGCCGGTGTGCTCGGCGAGCCGGACGAAGGAGGGCTGCGCCCCGGCGACGATCAACCGTCCGCCGCGGGCGCCCAGCTCGTCGCTCTTGCGCCGCAGCAGCTTGACCATGCTGGACGAGGGCACGTCGGGGACGGTGCGCACCGCCAGCACCAGCACGGCGGGCCCGTCGGGGGCGCGGGGCCACTCGGCCTCGATCAGCGGGAGTTCGGCGAACAGGCTGACCCCGCTGTAGGCGAGCACGGTGACCCGGCCGGCCGGCAGTTCGGCCGGGACGCCGGCCAGCTCCCAGTGCCCGTCCGGGGTGCGGTCGAGCGCCGTGAGCTTCGCCTGCCGGGACGCCTGCACGCAGTAGAGCAGCAGCGAGAGCACCGCACCGAGGATGATCGCCTGCTGCAGCGGCAGCTGGGTGGTGCCCAGGAAGGTGACCGCCATCGCGGCGGCGGACAGCTTCGAGGTGCGCAGCACCAGCCTGATGTCGGGCACCTTGCCGACGATCAGTTCGCCGCCGACCACGATGATCAGCCCGCCGATCACCGGCATCGGGATGTGCTCGGCGAGCGGGGCCAGCGCCAGCACGATCAGCGCCAGCCAGACGCCGGAGAACACGCCCGCCCAGCGGGTGCGGGCCCCGGCCGAGACCGCGACGCCGGTGCGCGAGAGCGAGCCGCCGACCGGCAGCGACTGGAACAGCGCGCCGGTGACGTTGGCCAGCCCCTGCGCGGTGAAGTCGCCGTTGACGCTGGACTTCGAGCCGTCCGGGTTGGGCACCGAGGGGCTGATCCCGGCGGCCTGGGCGAGCGCCACCAGGGCGATCGACAGCGCCCCGCCGAGCAGGTGCCGGGTCGCCGACCAGTCGGGGGCGGTGAAGTGCGGCAGCGCGGCGGGGATGTCGGCGATCCCGCCGACCAGTTCGACGTCGGTGCCGAGCACCGCCACGCCCGCGCTGACCAGCACCATCGCCACCAGCAGCGCCACCGTCCGCAGCCGCTTCACCGCGTGCGCCAGCGCCCACACCGCGACGGTGGCCGCCGCCGTCAGCGTCGCCGCGAGCTCCCAGGAGCCGGGGTGCACCAGCCAGTCGCCGAGCTGCACCAGCTTGTTGTGGCCGTGCGGCTGGTAGCCGGTGGCGTCCTTGAGCACGCCGACCACGATCTGCAGCGCGATGCCGGTGGAGAAGCCGACCATCACCGCGTTGGAGACGAAGCTGAGCACCACGCCCAGCCGCAGCAGGCCCATCAGCAGCATCACCGCGCCGGACAGCACGCCCAGCAGCGCCACGTTCCCGGCGTCCGCCGGATCGAGCCCGGCGTCGCTCAGCACGCTCTGCGAGGTCAGCGCGATGGCGCTGGTCAGGGTGGTGACCATCAGCACGGTGCGGGCGGTCAGCGAGCCGACGACCGCCGGGACGACGCCGGAGAACAGGCCCGCGACCGGGTTGAACCCGGCGATCGACGCGTACGCCATGCCCTCCGGGATCGAGAACAGGCCGGTGACCAGGCCGGCGGTGACGTCGCTCGGCTTCGGCCGGCCCGGGGAACGCAGGGACGGCAGCCGCATCAGGTCAGGCCCGCCACCGCGTCACCGATGTACTTGGCGCCGAGGACCAGCAGCAGCACCAGCATGATCGCCGAGTTGTGCGCGGACATCCACGCCTTCCAGCCGCCCAGCACCTCGGTCGCCCGCGCCCCGCCGAGCAGGTAGACGCCCAGCGGCAGCAGCGTGCACAGCGAGCCGATCAGCACCAGCAGCGCCCCGGCGACCGCCTTGCCGCCGCCGCTCGCGCCGCTGGTGGCGATGGAGACCGCGCCGCCGACCGCCAGCACCAGGTTCTTCGGGTTCGCGGCGGCCAGCGCCGCCGCCAGGCCCGCCGACTTCGCCGGGGTGAACCGGTCGATCGCCCGCATCCAGCCCGGCGGCTCGGCGACCCTCCCCTCCCGGGGCCGGCCCTGCCACTGC
Source organism: Kitasatospora sp. NPDC057198 (assembly GCF_042670125.1). Taxonomy (NCBI): domain Bacteria; kingdom Bacillati; phylum Actinomycetota; class Actinomycetes; order Kitasatosporales; family Streptomycetaceae; genus Kitasatospora; species Kitasatospora sp. NPDC057198. Next base: position 7,761 of record NZ_JBHUWH010000088.1, read on the forward strand.
TTGGCCGCCAGCAGCAGGAACAGCACGCCCAGCACCAGCTTCACCCAGTACGACCAGTCGGGCGTCCCGGCGCTGGTGTCGATGCCCGAGCCGGCCAGCACCACCACGGTGGTGACCGCGGCCAGCGCCACCACCCAGCCCGCCGTGAACGCGATGCCGTTGGACCGTCCGCGCGGGGTGGCCAGCATCAGGATCACCGCGATCAGCGGCAGCGGACTGATCGCGATGCCGACCGCCGAGGCCAGCATCTGCCCGATCGCGTCTCCCATGTCCGTTCCCCTCCCCGGTCAGCGCAGCCGGACGGCGGGCAGCCGGTAGCTGCCGTCGAGCACCGCGTCCTGCGGCTGGTACATCCGCACCATCGGCCGGAACCCGCCCGCGGGCGCGGGCAGCCAGTTCGCGAACTCGTCCGGCTCGGTGGGCCGTCGGTGCTGGAGGTAGAGGGTCAGCGAGCCGTCCTCGCCGTACACCAGGCCGGGCGTGCGGTCGCCGATCGAGTACCGGTCGATCTCGTTGGCGACCAGCAGGTACTCGGGGGTGCCGTACATCGTCACCGACCAGAACGCGCCCACCGGCGGGGTCTTCTCGAACCGCAGGGTGTACGCGTGCGCGCCGGTCAGCGGGACGCCGTCCGCGTCGTTGTACGTGGTGGCGTAGGCGGCCTCGTAGGCGTGGTTGCCCCACAGGCCGGCCCGGGTCGCGACCGCGCGGGTCAGGTACGCGGCGCGGCGGTCGGCGATCCGCCACTGCGGCTCGTCGCGGGTGCCGGGGCCGAGGAAGTCCAGGTTGTAGTCGAACAGGTGCAGGTTGGCCGCCCACTCGCCGGTGGGGTCGCTGGTGCCGACGGTCGCCGCCTCCACCCGCTCCCGGCCCGCCTCCAGGCCCTTGGCCAGCGCCGCCGCCCACTCGGCCGGGCCGTCCAGGTACGGCGAGCGGCCCCGGTCGAGCAGGCCGATCGGGGCGAAGCGCTGCTGGAAGGCGACGTCGGGGGCGGCGGGCGGGAAGGCAGCCATCCACAGCCGCAGCTTCTCCAGGAACAGCAGCTCCTCCGGGACGCCGGCCTCCGGCTCCGGCAGCCCGGCCGGGGCGCCGCCGTCCGCGAGCGGGGTCAGCGTCAACTGCCGCTGCAGCTCCCGGACCCGGTCCAGGTCGTCCGGCCCGGCGCAGTGGTTGCGCACCGCGATCACCGCCACCGTCGTCGGCGCGGTGATCACCGGCACGCCCTCCGGCCCGGTGCCCCGCCAGCCGGGCGGGGCGACCAGCCAGGTCTGCTCGGCGGTGCCGGACGAACGGCGGCCCACGTAGGCGAAGTTGTTCGTCCAGGCGTCGATGAACTGCAGCACGTCGTACGCGCCGCCGGTGTCCGGGACGTGCAGCAGCAGCGGGCCGGCGGAGAGGTCCAGCGGGGCCACCGAGTACACCGTGTCGTTGTTCACCGACACGAAGTGCGAGGCGGGGTCGGCGAGTTCGGAGGCGTGGCCGATGGTGTTCCACGGCGTCGGGCCGATCGCGCTCATCCCCCGGCGGACGATGGTGTCCACCGCGGTCAGGTTGGCCACCAGCGGGGATCCGTACACCAGGGCCTCGGCGGCCAGCATCTCGGGGGTGGCGTCAGCCATGCGAACGTCCTTGTCTGGTCGGTTGCTTCAGCGGGGAGTGGGCGTGGGCAGCCGCCAACTGCCGTCCAGCAGGGCGGTTTCCGGGCCGTAGGCGCGCACCGCGACGAAGTACGGGCCCTCGGGGACGGGCAGCCAGTTCGCGAACTCCTCCGGCTCCGTGGGGCGTTGGTGCTGGAGGTAGAGGGTCAGCGAGCCGTCCTCGCCGTACACCAGGCCGGGCGTGCGGTCGCCGATCGAGTACCGGTCGATCCCGTTGGCGACCAGCAGCCGCTCCGGGAGGCGGTACGCGGTCGCCGACCAGAAGAACCGGGCCGGCGGGAGCTGCCCGGCCGCGAAGCGCAGCACCGCCGGCTCCCGGCCGCCCGCCGGCGACTCCCGACCGCCGTACCACGCCTCCTCGACGGGCAGCCCGTACAGGCCCTCGCGGGCGCCGCGGGCCCGGTCCAGGTAGCGGGTGCCCAGCTGCTCCCGGGTGCCGAACAGGGCGGTGCCGGTGGTCGCGCCGTCCGCCGCGCCGTCCCCCGGGCCGTCCGCCGCGCCGTCCCCCGGGCCGTCCGCCGTGCCGTCCGCCGCTGCGGCCAGCTCCTCGCGGGCGTCCGCGATGCCCGCCAGCAGCGCCTCGCGCACCTCGGCGGGCAGCGCCGCCGGTTCGAAGTCGCCGCTGCCGACGCCCAGTTCGGTCAGCCGGCCGCGCAGGTCGGCGTCGGCGGGCAGCGCCGGGAAGAAGCCCAGCAGGAAGTCCAGCAGCGAGAAGAACTCCAGGGTGCCGAGCACCTCCTCGCCCCGCCACACCGGCCACACCGGCTCCGCCGCGACCGGCCGGGGCGTGCCCAGGTGCTCGCTCAGCGGCCTGAGCAGGTAGCCGGCCTGCACCCGCTCGACCTCCGGCACGTCCTGCGGCCCCGCCGAGAACGTCCGCCCGAGGATGCCGACCAGGTTGGTGTCGGCCCGCAGCACCCCGTCGAAGTCCTCCGGCGGGTTCGCCCGGTGCCCCGGCCCGGCGATCAGGTACCGGCCCGCGCCGCCGCCGGTGGTCCGCGAGCCGACGAAGCCGACGTACGCGGTATCCAGGTCGTGCACCGGCAGCACGTGGTACCGGTCGGTCGCGGGCTTCTCCAGCACCCACGGCTCGGCCCGCAGGTCCAGCCAGGCCCACGAGTACGGGGTGTCGTTGTCGGGCGTCACCACGTCCGTGTTGTCCGGGGTGAACGGGTGCGGGTAGTGCCGGAACACGCCGAAGCCGCCGACGTACCGCGGGTCGGCGTCGTCGATCGCCTGCGGGTAGACCGTCCGGTAGTTCTCCAGCAGCGGGTAGCCCCAGATCCACGCCTGCGCCGCCGTCCGCCGCACCGCCCGCGGATCCGCACCGGCCGGGTTACCCATCTCGCCCACCCATCTCCCCCACGAAAGGGATCATTCAGACATAGCGGTACACCGGGATGCTATGTGCTCCCCCCGCGATCGGCACTCCGACCGGCAGCCCGACCCGGCTTCTGACCAGCCGTCTGCTGCCGGCGAAAACGCTCCGCCCCCGGCGAACGCGGCGCATGGACGGCCACCGCCCCGGAGACCCTGCAGGGCATGGACATCCTTCTGCTGGGCGGCTCCAAGTTCCTCGGCCGCGCCTACGCCACCGAGGCGATCGCCCGCGGCCACCGCGTCACCACCTTCAACCGCGGCGTCAGCCGCACCGACCCGCCCGGCGTCGAAGCCGTGCACGGCGACCGTACGAACCCCGACGACCTGCGGCGCCTCGTCGACGGCCGCCGGTGGGACGCCGTCGTCGACACCTCCGGGCAGCAGCCCCACGACGTCGCCACCGCCGCCCGGCTGCTCAGCGGCCGCGCCGGGCACTACGGCTTCGTCTCCTCCGTCCACGCCTTCGCCGACTGGCCCGCCCGCCCCGTCGACGCCGACTCCCCCACCCTCGACTGCCCCGGCGACCTCCCGCCCGACCAGCCCTTCGCCAACGCCCTCAAGGCCGGCTGCGAACGCGCCCTGGCGGACAACTTCGACGGGCCCGCCGCCGTCCTCAACTGCGGCCTGCTGATCGGCCCGCACGAACCCATCGGCCGCCTGCCCTGGTGGCTCGACCGGATCGCCCGCGGCGGCCGCGTCCTCGCCCCCGGCGCCCCGGACCGGCCGCTCAGCCTGATCGACGCCCGCGACTTCGCCGCCTTCGGACTCGACCTCGCGCAGCGGTGCGCGGCCGGGCGCTACGTCACCACCGCACCGATCGGCTCGGCGACCACCGGCGAGTTCCTCGACGTCTGCCGCACCGCGACCGGCTCCGACGCCGAGTTCGTCTGGACGCCGGACGCCGACCTGCTCGCCGCCGAGGTCTCCCCCTGGGTGGAACTCCCCCTCTGGGCCCCCGTCACCGAAGGCTGGCACGGCACCTGGCAGGCCGACCCTGCCACCGCCCTCGCCGCGGGCCTGCGCGTCCGGCCGCTGCTCGACACCGTCACCGACACCTGGGCCTGGCTCGAAGCGGGCGGCCGCGCGGAGGTCGCCTACCGGCAGCTGGACACGCCGCTGGGGATCGACCCGGAGAAGGAGCGGAAGATCATCGGATAAGCGGGTGCAGGAGAGCACCGACAGGGGCTCGGGGAACGGCGAGACCGTGGCTGCGGGCGGTGCACTGCCGTGGCGTGCATCGGCTTCGGGTTCTGTTCACGGCACGCAGCAGCACGGGCCTTCGATGGGCTCCGGCCACCAGCAGCACGGACCCGCTGTTCCCCGGGCCCCTGATTTCGCGTCCCGCCGTTCTCGACCGAGCCCCTGAGTTCAGTAGGTGCGGCGGGTGACGAGTTCGGCGAGGGCCAGGAGGTCGTCGGCTCCGGAGGGGTCGGGGACGGCGGTGGCGAGGTGGGCGATGGCGGCGGCCATCCGGTCGCAGCTCTCGGTCTGGGCCCAGTTGCGGCCGCCGGCCCGCTCCACCGCGTCGGCGGCGGCGGCGAGTTCGGCGGGGCTGAGCGGGCGGCCGGTGGCGTAGAGGGCGGCGAGTTCCGCGCCGGCCGGGGTGCCGGAGGAGAGGGCGTGCACGACCGGGAGGGACTTCTTGCGGGCGGCGAGGTCGGCACCCACCGGCTTGCCGGTGACCGCCGGGTCGCCCCAGATGCCGATCAGGTCGTCGATCAGCTGGAAGGCGAGCCCGATCTCGCGGCCGAAGGCGTCCATCGCGTCGGCGGTCTCCGCGTCCGCCCCCGCGTACAGGGCGCCGAGCGCGCACGCGCAGCCGAGCAGGGCACCGGTCTTGCCCTCGGCCATGGTGAGGCACTCGGCGAGGGTGACGTCGGAGCGCTGCTCGAAGGAGCAGTCGGCCTGCTGGCCCGCGCAGAGCTCGACCACGCAGTCGGCGAGGCGGCGGACGGACGCGGCGGCGGCCGGGTGCGGGTCCTCGGCGAGGACCCGCAGGGCGAGGGAGTGCATGGCGTCACCGGCCAGGATCGCGCCGGTGGTGCCGAACACCCGCCAGGCGGTGGGGCGGTGGCGGCGGGTGTGGTCGCGGTCGAGGACGTCGTCGTGCAGCAGGGTGAAGTTGTGCACCAGCTCGACGGCGGCCGCGGCGCGGACCGCGTCCTGCGGGCGGCCGCCGACCGCGGTGGTCGCGGCGAGCACCAGCGCGGGGCGGATCGCCTTGCCCGCGCCGAGCGCGCTGGGGGTGCCGTCGGCCTCCAGCCAGCCCAGGTGGTAGCCGGAGACCAGCCGCATCGAGTCGGGGAGGGTGTCGACGGCGGCGCGCAGCGCGGGGCCGACGACGCCGCGGGCCCGGACCAGCAGGGCCATCGCCTCGGCGGTGTCGCGCCCGCCGTCGGCGGCCGCGGCCGGTGCGCTCTCGCCGTGCTGCCCGCGTTCGGGCACGGTGACGGCCATGGTGAAGTCCTCCCCCTCGGCGGCCCCGGCTGCGGGGCGGCAGGAACGCGCGCTGACGGGCCGTCAGGCGGTGGAGCGGGCGGGCCCAGGACGGTGGGCCCGCCCGGTGGTCAGTGCTGCCAGTGGGCGACGTTCACGTTCTCCAGGACGCCGATGGCGTCGGGAACGAGGATCGCCGCCGAGTAGTAGGCGCTGACCAGGTACTTGACCACGGCCTTCTCGTCGATGCCCATGAAGCGGACGTTCAGCCCGGGTTCGACCTGGTCGGGCAGCGCGCCGGGGCGCAGGCCGATCACGCCCTGGTTGTCCTCGCCGACGCGCATCGCCAGGATCGAGGTGGTGCCGTTGACCACCGGGATCTTGTTGCAGGTCAGGATCGGGACGCCGCGCCAGCTCGGCACCGTCCGGCCCTCGAACCGGATCGCCTCCGGGTACAGGCCGCGGCTGTTGCACTCCCGGCCGAAGGCGGCGATCGCCTTCGGGTGGGCCAGGTAGAACTTGGTGCTGCGGCGGCGGCAGAGCAGCTCGTCCATGTCGTCCGGGGTGGGCGGGCCGGAGTGGGTCTGGATCCGCTGGCCGTACTCGGCGTTGGCCAGCAGGCCGAACTCCGGGTTGTTGACCAGCTCGTGCTCCTGGCGCTCGCGCAGCGCCTCGACGGTCAGCCGGAGCTGGTGCTCGGTCTGGTCCATCGGCTTGTTGTAGAGGTCGGCGACCCGGCTGTGCACCCGCAGCACCGTCTGGGCGACGCTCAACTCGTACTCGCGCGGCTTGAGTTCGTAGTCGACGAAGGCGGTGGGCAGGACGGGCTCGCCCTCGTGGCCGGCCGACATGCCGATCGCGGCCTCGCCCTTGTGGGTCTGCGGGAGCTGCGAGTCGGCGATGAAGGCGAGGATCTGGTCGCGCAGCGCCTCGGAGCGGTCGGCGAGCTCCTGGAAGGCGGGCCAGGCGAGCACCATCACGGTGCCGGCGGTGGCGGCCTTGATGCTGTAGGGCCAGCGGCGGTCGGCCACGGTGAGCGCCTCGTCGCCGATGTGGTCGCCGTCCGCGAAGGTGCCGAGGACGGTCGGGTCGCCGTACTTGCCGGTGCCGATCTTGTCGACCTTGCCGTGCGCGACCAGGAGCACCTCGTCGATCTCGGTGCCCTGCTCGATCAGCACCTCGCCCGCCGCGAAGTCGCGCTGGACGAAGCGGCCGGCCAGCTCGGCCAGCAGCGCGTCGTCCTCGAAACCGCGCAGCACCGGGACCTCGCGCAGCGTGGGCGGGACGACCGAGACCTCGCGGCCGGTCTGCGCGAAGCCCACCCGGCCGCGGCCGACGGCGTACGACAGCCGCCGGTTGACCCGGTAGGTGCCGCCGGAGACCTCGACCCAGGGCAGCGCGCGGAGCAGCCAGCGATTGCTGATCTCCTGCATCTGCGGGGCCGACTTGGTGGTCGACGCGAGGTTCTTGGCGGCCGCCACCGAGAGGCTGCTCTGCGGCCTCGTCTGGGGAATTCCGGCGGTGGTTTCGGTCGTCATTTCGGAGGAGCCCCTGATCGCGTCGACGGCACGTTGCGGCAACCATGCTGACGGCCGTTCAGGTGAGGCGGCAATCACTCGTGGGGGTGATTCAGGCGCATGGACGCAATAGTGCGACCAGCGCACTGAATCGATCATCGTTCGATCCGGGCGCCCCCCCGGCGTGTTTCCCGGAGGCTTCCCGGGGGCCGTCGAGAACCCGTTCGAGAGCCCGTTCGAGGGCGCGCCGGATGCCCGCCGGAAGCTTGTCGGGGCCTTGTCGGGGGCTTGTCGAAGGCTTGTCGGGGCCTTGTCAGAAACGGCCCGGAACCCCTTTTCCGACCCCTCGTTCCAGGCGTCCGCGCTGCTCACCAGCCCCCTGTTCGAATCGCCGCGGAACAGCGCTAAGGTGGCCCCCTCACCGCGTGGTGACCGCCGCCACAGCGCAGGCGAACCGGTCGGTGACCTCCCCATTGGCACGCCCTCCTCCAGGGAGACCCTCGTGACCGCGCCCGTCCGCGTCTGGCTGAACCGCACCTACGCCGAGAACGTCTTCTTCATCGACCTGCTGCGGACCGCGCCGCGCCCGGTGCACGTCCTGGCCACCCACGTCGACCCCGACTCCCCCGTCATCGCCGCCGCCGACCTGGGCGCCCTCGAACCGGACGGGCTGACCGCCGAGGCGTACGTGGAATTCGCGCTGGAATTCTGCGCTCGCCATGACGTGGACGTATTCCTGCCGCGGCTGCACCAGTTGGCGATATCGATGCGCCGCCGCGACTTCGAGGCCCTGGGCACCGCGCTGGTCTGCCCGCCCGCCTCCGCGATATCGCTGTTCGCCAGCAAGGCCGACGGCTACCGGGCCCTGGACGCGGTCGGACTGCCCACCCCGCTGTGGCGGCAGGCCGACACCGCCTCCGAACTGCTCGCCGCCGTCGAGGAGATCGAGGCGACCGGCGCGGCCGCCTGCCTGAAGCCCTCCTCCGGCGCGGGCGGCGAGGGCTTCCGCGTCCTCACCCGCGAACCGTTCGGCCTCCACCGGCTCGCCGGGTACGTCGACGCCCGGGTCCAACTCGACCAGGTGCTGGGCGCGTTGGACCGCTCCACCGCCCCCGCCGAACTGCTGGTGATGCCCTACCTGGACGGCCCCGAGGTCTCGGTGGACTGCCTCGCCGAGCAGGACGGCCGGGTGCTGGCCGCGGTCGGCCGCACCAAGCGGGGCCGCCGCCGCGGCTTCACCCTCGACCCGGCCTACCTGGAACCCGCCCGCCGCCTGGTCGAGGAGTTCGGCGTCGGCCACCTGTCGAACGTGCAGTTCCGGCACGAGCGGAGCACCGGGCGCCCGGTCGTCCTCGACGTCAACACCCGCCCCTCCGGCGGCCTGCACCAGCTCCGGGTGTGCGGGCTCAACCTGCCCGCCGCGGCCGTCGAACTCGCCCTCGGCGCAAGGCCGTTGCTCCCCGACACGGACGAACTCACGCTCGGCGAGTACACCCTGGTCTCCAGCATCCAGGCGGTGCTGCCCCGGCAGTCCGCGGCCCCTGCGCTGGAACGCATCGGCGGCGCGGAGCGGCGGACCGCCGCCACCGTCTCCGTGTAGCGGCCCTTCCGCCAGACCCTCCCGTCGGGCCCTCCGCTAGGCCGTCGGCCCGGACCAGTCCAGGGTCGGCGGCAGCACGCCCTCCAGGGTGAGCAGCCAGCGCTTCGTCTCCACCCCGTGCCACGCCCCGCCGAAGCCGCCCAGGCCGTCCGCGGCCACCACCCGGTGGCAGGGCACCAGCAGCGGCAGCGGGTTCGCGCCCATCATCTGCCCCACCGTCCGGGCCGGCACCCCCGACGCCCCCGGCACTCCCGGCCCTCCCGGCTCGGACGGGTCGGTGAACACCCCGCTACGGGCGGCGAGTTCGCCGTAGGTCACGGTCCGCCCCCAGCCGACGGTCGCCAACAGGCAGCGCAGCACCACCAGGTGGGGCCCGGAGGCCCCGCTCCAGTCGATCGGCAGCCCCAACTCCCGCCGCGCACCGGCGAAGTACTCACCGACCCGGGACCGCACCAGATCGACCCGGCGGGCGTCGGCACACTCCGGAACGGGCGTGTCGCACAGGTAGCTCGCGGCCACCACGCCCCGGTCCGTCACCCCGAACCGCATCGGCCCGCTGGGCAGCGGGGTCGGGACGGTCACCCAGGAGAGCTCCATCCCTCCACTGTAGAGAGCACCGCCAGAAGTGCAGGAGAGCACCGCCAGGGGCTCGGGGAACGGCGAGCCCGGGTCTGCTGACGGTGCACTGCCGGAGCGCGCATCGGCTTCCGGTTCTGTTACTACACGCAGCAGCACGGACACATCGATGGGCTCCGGCCACCAGCAGCACGGACTCGCCGTTCCCCGAGCCCCTGGCGGTGCTCTCCCGGGCCCCTGGAGGGGTCTCTCAGAGGTGGTCGCGGAGGTAGGTCGCGAGGGTGCGGGACCAGGTGGCGAGTTCGGCGCGGTCGGGGGCCTCGCCGGTGCCCAGGGCGGCGAGCTGTTCGGTGGAGAGGTGGCCGCCGGCGGCCATCGCGGAGAGGCCGGCGAGGACGGCCGAGAGGCGTTCGGCGTCGTCGTGGCTGAGCATCACCAGGGCGTCGGTGTGGCCGATGGTCATGGAACCGGGCATCGCGTCCTCCTCGATCGGTCCTCCGTCCACCGTACGACCGCCGGGGCCCCGCTCGCCCGTTCGGCCCACCCCGATGGCCGGGGTCCGGGTGGCCGACGGACGGTCGGGGCAGGTGTGTCCGCCGGGTGACAGGGAGCGCAGATGCCAGCACAGGCCGCCGGTACGTCCCAGCCGCCCAGCCTGCGCGAGCTGCTCCGCAGCCCGGGGTACGGGCGGCTGCTCCTGGTGTCGGCGCTGGTCGGGGTGCCGGTCTCGCTGGCGGCGTTCGGCTTCGTCAGCCTGGAGCACGAGCTGCAGCACTGGGTGTGGGAGACGCTGCCGAAGGAGTGGGGTCACCCGCACGCGCCGTGGTGGTGGCCGCTGCCGGCGTTGGCGCTGGCCGGTCTGCTGCTGGCGCCGATCGTGACCCGGATGCCGGGGCGGGGCGGGCACGTGCCGGTGCTGGGGCTGGGCGGGCCGCCGACGCTGCCGGTGGAGGTGCCGTCGGTGGTGCTGGCGGCGCTGGCGGCGCTGCCGCTGGGTGCGGTGCTCGGCCCGGAGGCGCCGCTGATGGCGATCGGCAGCGGGTTGGCGCTGCTGACGGTGAGCGCGGCGAAGCGGGCGGCGAGTCCGGTGGTCGGGCCGATGCTGGGGGCGGCCGGGTCGACGGCGGCGATCGCCACGATCTTCGGGAGCCCGCTGGTGGCGGTGGTGATGATGGTCGAGGCGGCGGGCCTGGGCGGGGCGCAGCTGACCTTGCTGCTGCTGCCGTGCCTGCTGGCCTCGGGGGTGGGCGCGCTGGTGTTCACCGGGTTCGGGCACTGGACGGGGCTGTCGATCGGCGCACTGAGCCTGCCCTCGGTGCCGCAGGCGCGGCTGCCGGACGCCGGGGACTTCCTGTGGGGGGTGCCGCTGGCGGTGGTGATCGCGGTGGTGCTGGTGGCGGGGCAGACGGTGGGGCACCGCTTCGCCGGGTTCACGGCGCACCGGACGGCGACCCGGACGGTGTTCTGCGCGGTGCTGGTGGGCGTGTTCATCGCCGGGTACGCGCTGGTGACCGGGCGGTCGCCGGAGGAGGCGGCGCTGTCGGGGCAGGCCACGCTGGGGCAGTTGGCGGCGGACCCGGCGAGCTGGTCGGTGGGGGCGCTGCTGGCGCTGGTGCTGTTCAAGGGGCTGGCCTGGGGGGTGGCGCTGGGGTCGCTGCGCGGTGGCCCGATCTTCCCGGCGGTGCTGCTGGGTTCGGCGCTCGGGGTGGCGGTAGGCGGCCTGCCCGGGATGGGGGTCGAGGCGGGGCTGGCGGTGGGGTTGGCGGCGAGCAGCGCGGCGGTCACCCGGCTGCCGGTGACCAGTACGGTGCTGGCGACGGCGCTGCTGGGCGAGCAGGCGGCGGATTCGATGCCGCTGCTGATCGTCTCGGCGGTGGTGGCGTTCCTGACCGCGACGTTCGTGCACCGGGTGGCGGCGCCGGACCACTCGGTGGCCTAGCCGCGGTCCGGCGCACCGGACGGGGGTTCCCCTCCTCCCCCCGTCCGGTGCGGGTGCCGACGCCCCGGGCGGCGGCGAGCGGCTGCCGTCGGTGCGGGGTTCGGCGGGGCGCGGCCGGCGTGCCGGCGCACGGGCGGGCCGCGGGTCGGTCCGGCCCCGGGTGGCGGCGGGGGCCGGGTCGGTCGGGCTCGGTCAGGACCAGGCGATGTCCCGCCGGGTGCGGGTGGGGGCGGTGTTCCGGGTGCGGGTCATGCTCTTCTCCGTGCGGGGCCGGGCCGGAGGTCGGGGTGGAGTTCCGGCGGACGATCCGTGGGGCAACGGGGCAAGCCTGGATCGGGCCGATAATCGGCCGATAACATGTGCCTAACGTGCGCCGATGGGGAGTCGGCGGGGGGCGCGCGCGGACAGGGAGCAGCACGGTGCGCTTCGGCTTGCTCGGCACTCTGACGGCCCACGACGGAACGGCCGACTGTCCGGTCCGCGGCCCCAAGGCCCGCACCCTGCTCGCCGTCCTGCTGCTGGACGCCGACCGGCCGGTCTCGCTCGACCGCCTGGTCGACGCGCTCTGGGGCGAGCACGCCCCCGCCACCGCCGAAGCCTCGCTGCGCAACCTGGTCGCCCGGCTGCGCAGGGCGCTCGGCGACGAGGACGGGACCAGGCTGCGCGCCACCCCCTCCGGCTACCGGCTCGTCGTGGCGGACGAGGAACTGGACACCCGGCGGTTCGAGGCGGCGGTCCGGCGCGCCCGCGCCGCCCACGAGGCCGGCGACCCGGGCGCCGTCCTGGCCGAGACCGCCGCCGGCCTCGCCCTGTGGCGCGGCGAGCCGCTCGCCGACCTGCCGGAGCCCGCCGGGAGCCACGCGGTCTGCGAACAGTGGCGGGAGAGCCGGCTGCTGCTCCTGGAGTGGCGCTTCGACGCCGAACTGCGCCTGGGCCGCCCGCACGCGCTGGTCCCCGAGCTGACCCGCCTGGTCGGCGAGCACCCGCTGCGCGAAGCCTTCCACGCCCAGCTGATGCGGGCCCTGCGGCTGACCGGCGACCGCGCCCGCGCGCTGGCCGTGCACCAGCGCCTGCGCACCGCCCTGGTCCGGGAACTGGGCGTCGAACCCGGCCCCGCCGTACGGGAGGAGCACCGACTGCTGCTCGCCGAACCGGCCGGGAGCGCGGACGCGCCCACCGCACCCGCGCCCGTCGCCACCGCCCCGACCGCCGCACCGGAGCCCACCGCGCCCGCGCCCGGGCCCGCGCCCGACAGGAGGCCGAAACCGGCCCAAATACCCGCCCCCGCCGTCCACTTCGTCGGCCGCCAGGAGCAGCTGGCCGCACTGCGCCGCGCCCTGCTCGACGACCCGGACCGGCCGGCGGTCGCCGTGGTCAGCGGCATGGCGGGCGTCGGCAAGTCCGCGCTGGCGGTGCGGTGCGCCGACGAGCTGCGCGCCGAGTTCCCCGACGGGCAGCTGTTCCTGAACCTGCGCGGCGCCACCCCCGGCCTGGCCCCGCTCACCGCCCACGCCGCGCTCACCGCCCTGCTGCACGGCCTGGGCACCGCCCCCGACGCGGCGCCCGACGACCCCGGGAGCGCCGCCGCCCAACTGCGCAGCGCGCTGGCCGGCACCCGGACCCTGCTCGTCCTGGACGACGCCGCCGACGCCGCCCAGGTCCGTCCGCTGCTGCCCGGCGCCCCCGGCTGCGCCGTCCTGGTCACCGGCCGCGCGCCCATGCACACCCTGGACGGCACCCTGCACCTGCGGCTCGACGCCCTCTCCGAGCGCGACAGCATCGCCCTGGTCGAGCGCACCGCGGGCCGCGCCACCGTCGACCGGTCCGTGGTCGCCATCGAGCAGGCCGACCTGGCCCGGCTGGTCCGGCTCTGCGGGCGGCTGCCGCTCGCCCTGCGGATCGCCGGCGCCCGGCTGGCAGCCCGCCGCACCCTGCCCGTCCGCGGCCTGGTCGGCCGACTGGAGGAGCACGGGGACCGGCTGGACGAGCTCGAACTCGACGACCTGAGCATCCGCCAGTCGCTCGCCCTGACGTACGACGCGCTGCGCGCCTCCACCCGCCGCCCGGACCTGCGGGCCGCCGAGGCGCTCGCCGTGGTCGGCGCGCTCGACCTGCCCGACTACTCGGCGCCGCTGCTCGCCGCCGTCCTGCGGATCACCCCGGCCCAGGCCGGCGCCGCCCTCGACCGCCTGGTGGAGGCCGCCCTGCTGGACGAGCCCCGGCCCGACCGGTACGCCCCGCACGACCTGGTGCGCGACTACGCCCGCGAACTCGTCCCCGACCCCGCCGAGCGCACCCGGTACGTCCGGGCCGCGCTCGGCTGGTACCAGTCCGTGGTCGTCCGGACGGCGGCCGCCCTGGACCCCAGGATCTGCCAGGACCGGAAACTGCCCGCGGTGGACCCCGCCGGCCCGTTGAGCGAGGACGACGCGCTGGCCCTCTGCGACGCCGAGTTCGACAACCTGCTGCCCATCGTCGAACAGGTCACCGCCGCGCCCTGGGCCGGCATCGACGAGGTCTCGCCGCTCGCTCGGGCACTACTGCCGTACCTGCGCATCCGCCAGCGCACGGACACCCTGCGGATGTACGAACTCGTCCACCGGACGGCCGTGCGGGACGGCGACCGGACCGCGCAGGCGTACGCGCTCAGCGACATGGCCCACGCGCACTACAACTCCGGCCGGAACCTCCTCGCCCTCGAACTGATCGACCGCTGCCTCCCCCTGGTCGACGACCCGATGTGGCGCCAGCGCCTCATGGGCAACCGCGGCCTCCTGCTGACCGACCTCGGCCGGCCCGAGGACGCCCGGACCTGCCTGGAGGAGGCCCTGGCCCTCGCCGTCCGGAACGGCGACCACTACAGCGAGGCCCTCAGGCTCAGCGCCCTCGGCAACCTGGTGGAACCCGAGGACCCGCACCTCGCCATCGCCTACCACCAGCGCAGCGTGGACCTCGGCCTGCGGCACGACCTCGGCTTCGTGGTCAGCGTGGGCCTCGGGAACATCGGCTTCGCCCACCTGCGGCTGGACGACCCCGCCGAGGCCCTGCGCTACTTCACCATGGCGACGGAGCCCTCCCCGCTGGTCTCCTCCTGGCACATCACGGCGGAGGAGTGGCGCGGCCGGGCCGAGGC